>NZ_JAUBQE010000087.1:0-15209 GCF_036701115.1 Microcoleus sp. Pol1C5
TATGTTCAAGTAAGCAAATCGAAAATTATTTTGCTCACTGCTGTTACTGTACCTTTTAGTCACGCAAAGTGCTGTATGTTCTGAATTATACAAAATGGGCTGTTACGGGCAATTATCGGGGAGAAGCGATCGCCCCCACTGGATCCAGGAAAAAGATTCACTGCCACACAGCACAAAATAGCTGGATTCGCAAGCTGCGAGTCTTCGTTGGCCCGGAGATCACAAAGCTGCCTTAATTAACACAAATAAGGGCTTTGCAAGAAAAATCAACAAATATTCCTTGAGAAACAAGAATAAGAACTTACTCGCTTATTGTAGCCCCGGTAACAACACGTATGCCTGAAGTTATAGCTCACCGCCAAGTCTACGGGACGATCTAAATCAATAGAGTGATTTGGCAGTGTCCGGGTGTTAAGAGGGGCGATCGAAGAGGAATGTTCCTTGAGCGATCGCTTCCCAATCGGTGAGTCTAAAACCTAGGAAGGGAAGGAGTTGGAGACAATGCTGAACTTTTTGAGTTCAGGAAAGTAGCGTTAGCACTAAACTCTGCCGTATTGTGGAAATTGAGCCAAATTTGTAACAGTTCTTAACTATAAATAATTCTGTCAAAACTGCTAGCATAGTGACACTTTTGCTAGCAAAAACAGATAAAGTAAATAAAGTTGGCTAACTCTAGACGCCCCGATCCCCATCCTGGGGATGTTGAATCAATTTGATTCATACCAAGTGGTTTTAGAGTTACAATCGGAACCAAAGCATCGCTATTTAACTGAGTTCTTTACTTACTTTTACTTTCAGCTATGAACGTGGATTTTATCAAAGCCCAAGTCAGGTTGCTACAGGGTGCAAGTTCATCGGAGCGAGAAACCCTTATTAAAAACATCGGCGTCTGTGCTGGCGTGATCAGACCCGGAGAGTACGTGACTCCGCAACGGAAGCACGCCATCACTCTTTGGCTGCAAACAAATGCGGTTCGCCTCCGGCTTCCTCAACTTCCTCTGGACTTATCTGGCCAAAAGCCTTAACAGGGAAGTAATCAAGAGGTAGCGACAGAATCAAAGAAATTAGTCAATCTTACCTAAAAGTGCGTTTTTATTGAGCTGTACAGGATCAATGAAACACGATCAAGAGTGAAAAAATGTTTGTAGGGAAAGTTGGGCTCAAAAACAGGCCTGTGGACAAGAAGCGGCCGACCGCCTTGGTAGAAGCAGGAAGTGAACGTCAAACCTGCTCTAAAAGTAGATTTGACTAAGTTTCACAGAAGGATTATTGTGCACAACTATAACCTGGGTTATTTGCTTTTAGATTTGAGATTCACGATTTAGCTCGTATTGGATAAATAGGCTATTTGTGGATCGCCTGAAAAATTATCCTATTCAATAGGTATAACTAATTACAGGGGCAGTCATTGAACTGCCCTTACTTTTGGGGAGCATCTCATATTTGTAAAAACACTTCTTCTGGCTTTTTCCTTCTTCCTTCTGACTCTTTGGTCCTGGCTCCTAACTTTAATTTTGGGCTTGGCTGCTTTCATTGAGATGCTTCCTACTTTTGAGTCCCCATGCGAAACTGCTGCAAGTTACAATAAACGCATCTACTTCTAGATAGAGTTTAGGTGAACTCTCCTATAAGCTGCCGCGGCTCTATATTATCTGTTATGTTCGAGAGAAGGGGAGATGGGGAGAGGATTTGACGAGCTTTGATAGGGAATTAATATCGTCTAACAGAACGAGTTATTACAATTCACTTGCTTTCTAATATATTTTTCTACAAAAATACTGTGAGCAAAAAACAAAAATTTCCTTATTTAGTTGGTTCCCGATGGACTTCACACCAAAAAACTTGGGGGTGGCGACACTTTCAAGTGGTCAACCGAAAAAACGAAGGTAAATGGGTATTTGCAGAAATGGTGGCAGCTTGCGATCCAAATGTGCGTTTTTGGCTGAACGCCGCACAGCTTAAAGACCGATCGCTCTGGCAAGCTGGATGGCAGTCTACGCAAGAATTAGAGGAATTAGAAACTGCAGACTAAAAGACAGGGCTGTGGGGTAGAGTGAGCGGAAATTCCGCCGCCTGCTCGCTATCGTTCCGATGGAAACCAATACGGAGTGAGACTTTCCCGGTTTTGAAAAATCTTTTACATAACTACAACTCCTGGAAACCTTTATTGAGAAGCGTTTTTGCTGAAGTAAGTTGGTGGAAAAAATCATCAGTATGTAACAAAACATTAAGTACGGCGATCCGAACTCAATTTAATTCATTTTGTAGCGTAAGCTGTTGTGCATTTAGTTTGTATATTCAGGGCGGGCAGGATGCCCACCCCACAGGAAGAAAAATTTATTTTACTATGCAATTTAACTGCAGATTAGCTTAGTGTACTTTTTTTCTCTAAGCTGTCGCGCATTTAAATTGTATGTTCAGGGCGAGCGGGACACCCCACAAGACTTTTATTTATTTTGATAGGCCATTTAAGTGCCGCAACAGCTTAGAGAAAAAAAGTTAAATTGACTAAGGTCGATCGTCCCATATTTCCAGCGGCACAGGGCGCAACCTTCCTGCTACTTCTACACTCGGCCAATTCGGATCAAAAGTCAAATTTTCCAACGTTCCATCGCTGTGAATTAAAAATGTATCCTCAATTTTTGCTCCAGACAAACTCGGATTCCAAGCCACAGCCATATTTTCTGCCAAAATATCTGAAGTAGCCGGATTTGCCACAATTTCCCGCGCCAAATATCCGGTAGTCCCGCCTTGATGGTGTTCCGCAATTGCGTGAGGATATCCGTGCTCTTCGTAAGCAGTTTTAAGCGTATTATAAACGGCATTCAGCGTTACTCCCGGCCGACACAAATTTAGCGCGGCTGCTTCAATTTCTCTGACTTGTCGGTGCAACTCGGAATGCTTTTCCCCAAGAAAATCGAAACATACAAATCTGGTTAAATTTGCATACAAACCCCATCCCCTAGCGCAAAATACTAACATTGCTTGTCGTCCAATTTGTTCGGCGGTTGCTGTGGCGTGGCGGTACAGCGGCAAACGCCTTTCTCCAGCAACTAATGTCAGGGCTGGATGCAAACCTCTCGCCCACAAAGCCTCTGCACCGGCTCCCGCTAGCTGATGTTCTGTCCATGTTGGTTTGGCTGCAGAAAGTACCTCTGTCATCGCTTCGCTGGCTAAACGCCCGACTCGCCGGTATCGCTCTAATTCGCTTGACATCATTGTCTGTTTGCGAGACTGTAAAGATGCGATTATTGGTGTTTCTTGGGCATTTGGCCGATCGCTCATGACGTTACCGCCACCAGTAATTTCTTTAACAAAACCTTCGCGCTGTGCAACATCAGCCCAAGGATAGATGTACATTTGAAAGTTGGCTGGCAATTCCTCGTCTTGCAAGCGTTGAGCTTCGATTTCATCGGTGAGAACCCAAGCGTTTTCGGCAGTAATTAATATTTCTGCAACTCCGGTTTCTGCAGTTAGCAATACTGTATGGGAACCGCCGGCTGTGGCCCAAGCAAACCAGTCAGTGCCTCGCAAGCGAAGGGCGATCGCTTTTGTTTCGGTTAAGGCTTTGCGGATAAATTCGAGTTTGCTTTCAACTTCTGGGTTAAATGAGTTTATCATTAGCTTTATTGCATATAAATTTTATTTTTTGGGCGGGCGGGACGCCCACCCCACAATAATTGCATCAAACTTTACTTGAAAATTTAAATGGGTTTCAGCTTATATTGACAGATACAGCTTGCAATTCTTTAGCTTTTTCTTCGGGTAAAGCGTCGTTGGCAAACATTCCGGCGGCGAGTTCGGTTCCTGCGAGGTATTTTAATCGATCGCTCGATCGATAGGGCGGATAAAATTGGGCGTGCAAATGCGCTTCTGGATGGGGTTTGCCGTCTGTGGGTCCTTGAAACCAAGCCATCAAATAAGGGAATGGGCGATGCCACAAACCGTCATATTTGAGGGTGACTGTTTTTAATGCTTTAGCGAGTGATTGACGCTGTTTTTCCGTCAAATCGATAAATGTAGCAGCCGGGGCGATCGGGGCAATCCACACTTCGTAAGGGTAGCGGGCACAAGCGGGGACAAAGGCGATCGCCTCTTCGTCTAAATAAATAATTCGCTGTTTGTCGGAAATCTCTTTTTGAATCAAATCTTGCAGCAAACCGCTACTGTTTTTTTGATAGTAAACCGATTGACATTCTAACATCCGTGCCGGCACCGGTGGCACGAACGGATAAGCGTAAATTTGACCGTGGGGATGGTGCAAAGTTACTCCGACTTCTACGCCACGATTTTCAAAGGGCAAGACGTATTCAATTTCGGGATTGCTGCCAACAACTGAAGTGCGATCGGCCCATACTTCTAACAGCAATTCCAAGTGAGATAACTCCAAAGCGCCCAAGAAAGCCAGCGGATCTTGAGTGAAAACAACGACTTCGCAAATGCCCTTGGCGGGCAAAGTTTCGACAATATTTGCAGGTGCATTTTTTGCTTGCAAAGTCATCGAGGGAAAGCGGTTGTCAAACACTGCTACATCGTAATCTCCCGGCGGCAATTCTGTCGGAAACTTAGGGTTAATTGTAGCTGCCAGCGGGTTGTATTCCGGCGGCGGCATGAAAGTTCTTCCCTGACGGTGGCTGGCGTATGCTACCCATTCCCCCCGCAAAGGATGCCAGCGAAAGTGGGGGTTTGCCTCTACGGGTTCATTGCTGGGACTTACGGCCGCGATACCTTCTGGGATTGGATAGCGGCTGTACAGTGTGAGTGGGCGGCCGTCTGGTTTTAGCAATTTTTGGGCGTACATTTTTTGTAGGGGCGGGCGATCGCGTTTAATATATGTTAGGAGTATAACTTCGTGCTTTGAGAATCCGCCCCTACCTAAAGTCGCAAATTATGTTGACAAGTTTAGTTTGCAGTACCAATGTCAGCCTACCGTCTGCTATTGTGGAACGGGTCGGAGAGCCAGGATCTGGATTCAATTTAAATGCGTAGCAGCTTACGATCGCACTTCCCAATTATCCAGTATATTTATCGATCGACCATTCGATCGAGCTTTTCCTTAACCAACAAGTCTAATAACGAGCGCAACACAAACAAGCCACCGAATCCCGAAACCGCAAAAGCTGCGATAGCCCCAGTTTGATATCCGCCCACTAGCAGCACTGCACCCGACAAAAACAAAAAACCAGTCAGACAAGCGAAAATTAGAGTTTTCAGGGCTAAATTAATGCGTTTCAAGGCTCTTTCGCTCTCGATATTTCGGACTCTAATTTGCAGTTCGCCCTCTTCAATTCGTTGCTCTAAACGCTTGATAAAAACTTGCGATTTGCTCGGCTGCCGTAACTTATATGTAATAAAACTTCGCGCTTGCCTTGCCAATTCTCCGATCGCATTTCCCCGCCCCTTGCTCACGGCAATACTCTTGACAAAAGGCTGAGCGGAGGCTATGAAATTGTAGTTAGGGTCGAGAGTTCTGGCAATGCCGTCGAGAGTCGTTACCGACTTGACAATAAACATCATTTCTGCAGGCAAGCGAAACGGTTGCTGCTCGAACATGATGTAAAGTTCGTTTTTAATTTCATTAAAAGCTTGAAAGTCGATCGGCTTATCAATAAACTTATCCAAAAGAAAAGCAATCAGCCGGCGTACCGGCATCATATCCGGCATCGGCTCAACCAAGCCGATCGAAATTAAAGTATTGAGTACCTCGTCAGTATCCTTTCTCATCACAGCAAAAAAAGTCTTGACCATTTGGTCTTTAGCCAGAGACTTTATCTCAGCCATCATCCCAAAATCGTAAAAAATCAAGCTACCATCTTCTGTCACCGCCAAATTTCCCGGATGCGGGTCAGCTTGAAAAAAACCGTCTATTAACAACTGTTTTAAATAACAGCAAATTCCGAGTTGATTGAGCTTCACAATATCCACTCCTATCGCCTCTAAACTAATGCGGTCGTCCACCTTAATGCCTGGTGCGTATTCTAGAGTCAGGACTTTTTTAGTCGTGTATTGCCAGTAGACTTTCGGGACAATAACTTGAGGATATTCTCGAAAATTATGGCTAAAGCGATCGGAATTTTTACCTTCTTGCACGTAGTCAATTTCTTGATATAAAATCTTAAAAAATTCGTGATAAATAGATTCCAGGTCATATTTGCGCGTCCCAGGCAAATAACGATCGCAAAAACGCATCACTTGGCGCACCGCCTTCACATCCAAATCAAATAAACTTTCCAAACCCGGACGCTGCACCTTCACAATCACATCTTCCCCGGTGTGCAGCCTCGCTTTGTGCACCTGTCCCAGACTCGCAGCAGCGATCGGCGACGGGTCAAAATCGCGGTACAAAGCATAAATATCCTTGCCTAACTCTGATTCTACAAGAGCGATCGCCTCTTCGGAACTAAACGGAGGAACCCGATCCTGCAACTGTTCGAGTTCCTTCACATACTCAAGCGGCAGCAAATCTGCGCGAGTCGAGAGAGACTGCCCGATTTTAATAAAAGTCGGGCCTAAATTCAGCAAAGTATTGACCAACCAATGAGCGCGAATTCTTCTAGTATGAGGCGAATTATTTTGCAGCAGTGCGTCCCACCACAAAAAAAACATAAACTTTCCCGCCGCTGCAAAAATGTCTATTTGCCGTGCCAGTGGCGAATATTTAGAACGTTGCCAACGCAGGGTTTTAGGTGCAGCTTTTGTGAGCATAATATTGGCGATCAAATTCCATGCACCGTGACAATTTTTAGGGGACAATCCAGGACGCAGAAACCTGCTTTTACGAAAAGACAGGTTGCAGGCCTTTGAAACAGTTGAAAACCTCAGTTTCTTGGGTCTATACTGCGTAATATCATCTCCGACTATACAATTATAATTAAGTTCCTAGTAAGTAATGCAACTCCTGATTAATTAATAAATAGAGGACAGTTTTACTCACTACAAACACGCGCTAATTACAGGTCAATAACCAGACATAATATAAGTCCTGGGAAAAATCAGCAATCGAGAACCGGCAATTTAGAGGGCAACCAGAGCAACAATTCAAAACAGAGGACTTGGTAGCGTTTACGACATTTCCAAATCTCCCTCTTTTGGCAAGTCTTCTCGTTTCGCCTGTTCGCTGCCAATTCCCAGCAGCTTCTCAACCGAACTATTCTTCTACATTACAGAGTTCCGCTGCAAATTGCGGCAGAGTCAGAGTAAAAGATGTGCGCCACAAATTGTCAGCTTCTGAACTTTCGACCGGACAGCTAGATACATCAATAGTACCATTCAAGTGCTGCACTAAAGACTTTACCAGAGCCAGACCCAAACCCGTACCGGCGATAGCTTGGTCAGTAATGCCAGTGCCACGGCGGAACTTGTCAAAGATGTGGGGCAAATCAGCAGCAGAAATGCCACGCCCGAAATTAGAAATGCTCAGGACAATATAGCCGGCTGCCTCAGACGCCTCCAAAACTACCGCCGTTCCAGAAGTAGAGTATTTTCCAGCATTCGTCAGCAGTTCCAGCAGCACCCGATTGAGAATGTCCGGGTCGGTTTCCCAGCAAGGGGTCAACTTGGGCAAATCTACCTTCAGAGTCAATTGCTTATCCGCCCACTGTTGTTCAAAATTCCCAGCTAAATCTTGAAATAAACGGTTGAGATCGATTTTGATTATAGAAATCGGGACTTGCTGAGGCTCAAACTGCTTGAGCGCCAGCAAATCGTTAACCAGAGCAGTTTCCTTAGAACATTGCTGTTCGAGAATGTCGAGATACTTAGTCCGACTCGCTGACGGCTGTTCAGCTTGTTTGAGCATCAGAATCGCCAGTTTCATGATTGTTAAAGGGGTACGCAACTCGTGACTCAGAGTGCTGAGAAACTCATCTTTAACCACCTTCAATTTCCGCATTTGCTCTAGCTGATTGGCAGATTGTTCGTACAGTTTCCCCTGCACGTCTAGACTTTGCTGCAACTGAGATGTTCTGTCTAAGACTGCGGTTTGCAATTCCTTAAGCATTTCAGTTTGGATAATCATCTTGCTCGCTTGAGCGCTGAGTGATTCGAGAACTTCTAATTCTTCCGGGCTCCAAGTGCGTGGCTCGGAGTGCTGCAAAACCAAGAAACCCAAAACTGTTTCCTGGCAGCTACCGCCCGTGAGGGGAACCAGGAGCAAGCCATGAATGCCTTGGAGTTTCAAAATTTCTGTGGCTGCTTCTTGTTCTTTGCCGATTAATGCGCCTGCGTCAGCGAGGGCGAGGGGTTTGGGTGCGCTGTGGAATGCTTGACGGCACAAATTAGATTCTGACAGCCAAAAAGCGGGAGAGTTATTTGGTTTTGAGTTGGGGATTTTGGATTGGGAATTAGCAGTTTTATCCTTGCTTTTTGTTTTGGAGGTTGAGCTTTTTTTTCCGGCAGCGCTTTGTGCTATTGCCTGTTTGTTGGCATATTTTTTTAAAACAGATTCGCAAATTAATTCGACTTTCGCTTTGGGAGTTTGATTGTGGGATCGAGTTGTAAATAGAGGATCTGTATATTTCAAGAGCAGGATTTGCCCTCTATCTACTTCCAGGGTATCGACGGTATTTTCAACAACTTGCTGCAATATTCGATCGACTTCTGAATTTGTGTCAATCGATGCAGCAACTGACATGAGTAGATTTTTGTATTTAGCTTGTCGCTGTAACTGTTCGTTTAAGTTGGCAATTTCTTGAGTTTTTTGAATGTGAGAAATCGCGATGCCGATCGCGTCTGATGCTGCTTCAAGGCGCTGCCGATCGGCTACCGACCACTCGTGAGGTTGCGACTTACCAACAATCACCATGCCATTTACAGCCCCTCCAAATCGCGCAGGCCCTGCCAAAATTGCCCGAAAAGGCAGCGCAGTCACAGGAGAATTGGGCGGTGAAGCTGCCGGACTATGGAGATAATCGGATATCGCCACTATCTCGCCGTCTGCTAGGACGTTTGCCCAAGCGGGATGTTCGAGTGATATGCTAGGCGATTTTAATCTTGTGCTTTGGGGGTGTTCCGGTGTTTCGGTGGAATCGGCAACACCGCCAACATAGGGGAAATCGCTGCTATTTTGCCAGTAAGCATTCGGATCTACTACTTTTTTGTCAACCACAGCAGTAACTAAACAGAAATCTGCCCCCCATGCAACTCCCAAAGTATTGGCTATTTGCGGCAGCAGGATTTCTCGATCAAAGCTGGTCGCGAGAATTTGGCAAATTTGTCGCCCGAGAAGGGCAGGATCGACCTGGAACTGCATAAGACGATCCAGAAATTTTTGGACTGAGACTGGTTCTGCGATTTGCGGTAAATGCAAAGTGCAAGACTCTGACGGCGATCGGTCGATCGGACTAAAGTCTTGATTTCCCTGGCGATCGATCATGGCAACCAAGCCTTTATTCTAAGATGTTTGAGCCGGCTCCTGCTGCCAATCTAGAACCTTTCCATAACTGTCGGCTTGACCGTTATGAGCCTGCTTTCTGTGTTTGTGCAGCCGGTCGGCGGGTCGCTCGATATGTAAAAATATACCCAGATCTGACCGAGTTCTATTTTCCTGTTTTCTACCCTTCTATCTGTACGGGAGGAACTTTACCATCCTTTACCGGATGATTATCAATCCCATTCCCGCTAATTTTGACGGCTATTAGTAGTATGAAGGTTTTCTAGAGACCGCTTAGTGACACCCCTCTTCTTACTGTGTGATGTTTCCTATTTAGGTTTGTGATCCTAACAAATTTTTATTGTGATACAAATCCGCCGATCGAATAATGCCGATCGCAAAAACTCAAAATCCCCAAATTATCACTCATAACATAGCTAAGAGTTTTCGAGTTTTTGCTCAAAAACTCATTTTTCACAACACCTAGAGCAGAGCGGCGAACTGTAGGGTTAAATTTATCCGACTTACCTGCTTACTTATTTTGTGCTTCCTGTTGGGCTTTATCGCTATTTTGGCGGTAAAGTGCAGTCCGGTTCAGAGCCATTGTATAGCGGGGATGCTTGGAAGGCACGGCGGCCATCAAATCGGAAGCTTTTTGCCACTTAGCAGCTACGACTAACCAATCCTCGCGAGATTGAGCGGTTTTGCCCTCGGTGGCTGCTTGTTCGGCTACTCGCACTGCTTGGGCAAAAGAGTCAACAGCAGAACTAACAGTCTCCTTAGAAATTTTCAAAGCAGGTTTTGCTTCAGAGGTAGGGGCGCTGGCAACTGCTTGGGAACTGGCTTGTGTGCTGTTTGGCACTTGGGAATTAAGTCCTTTGTGGATGGCGGCCGCTGCTGCAAGCAACAGCACGGTCAAGCTGATGCCGCCGACGATACCGCGCTGAAATTGCCGCGGTTGCTGCATCGATCGAGGTATAGCCATTCTCGGCAAAGCCCGCTTGCCGGAGAAAGCTTGGCGTTCGTGATGGGCGGTGGCTAAACGCTTGAACAAATTCGGCTTTCGGAGTTTAATTTCTTGACACCACAACAGTTGATTATCCGGATCGCGACTAATTTCTTCCAGCCACAGCAGTTGGTGTTCTCGAACAAGCCGGCTGTTGATGTTAACTCGGCGAATATTGCGGGGCGAAATGCGTTCCAAAATGTCTCGGACTCGATCGACCAAACTAGACTCTTCGAGGAGTTGGGGGGTTGCAGCTTCGCACAGCAGTTGCAGCACCCCGTCTGCAAACACAGCTCGGGCCCTGACCCCTATCTGTGCCAGTTCGTCATTAAGGATTTGAATAATCGATGCAACCGAGCCCTCGCGAGCTTGTCGAGCAATGTCATCTATTGGATTTGCCATAAAACTATCTTGACGCTTAGCAATCTGTTAATTGTT
Source organism: Microcoleus sp. Pol1C5 (assembly GCF_036701115.1). Classification (NCBI taxonomy): domain Bacteria; kingdom Bacillati; phylum Cyanobacteriota; class Cyanophyceae; order Oscillatoriales; family Microcoleaceae; genus Microcoleus; species Microcoleus sp. Pol1C5. The sequence goes on from NZ_JAUBQE010000087.1 coordinate 10,815, forward strand.
AACCCAAAGTCTCGGATCTAATTTTTACTCATACAGGTTATCACTGACACTGCCAGGTTAAAATGAACAGATGCAAATCTTGCATACCGATCCACTTAAAATTATCACCACAGCATCGAGCGAGGCTAACAGGAAATAAACTATGGGTAAAGTAATTAGCGGTCAAATTTTTGTTGTAGACGACAACATCGATACAGATCAAATTATCCCGGCCGAATACCTGACCCTGGTTCCCTCGAAGCCGGATGAGTACGAGAAACTAGGCAGTTACGCTATGATTGGGTTGCCCGATCGCTACGGTAAGTTTATCGAATCCGGCGAACAGAAAACCCGGTATCCGATTATCATAGCGGGCGAAAATTTTGGCTGCGGTTCTTCGCGGGAGCACGCTCCCATCGCTCTGGGGGCCGCGGGCGTAACAGCAGTGGTGGCTTTGTCTTACGCACGCATTTTCTTTCGCAATTGCTCGGCTACTGGCGAATTGTACCCGATCGAATCAGTCGATCGGCTTTGCGACTTGTTTGTAACCAGTCAAGAAGTGACGATCGACTTTACAGCAGAGGTAATTGTCAACCACACTCTCGATCGAACTTTCTCGCTCAAACCTTTAGGAGAAGTAGGGCCTGTAATAGATGCCGGAGGGCTGTTTGACTACGCGCGCCAAACGGGAATGATTGCTGCTCGCTCTTAACTTTTAAAACCCCTGCAATGTAGGGTGTACCACCGGGCGCACCTTACAAATATCTCCCAGCTCAAACCGCTCCCATCTAGGGTACGGGGAATTTTTTTCAAATCGACTCAATAAAATTCAATAAAATACGCTGGTGAGCAATGCCAAAAGGTCGCACATCTCCTGACTGCTCAGAAAAGCATTTTCCCGCCCGAATCTCCTCCGGTGTCAACAACTTCATATCCCACCCCTCAAGCAAAACTAAATCCTTGACATCCGCACTAAGTTGTGAATGAAAAACGTGGCGAACGACATCTTTTTCGACATCACAACAAAAAAAAGAAACACTTGCAGGAGCATAGCCAATTTCCTCTGATAATTCCCGCACTAGAGCAACTTCCGGCGTTTCCCCCGGTTCCAAGTGTCCGCCAAACAAAGCCCACTGTCCGGGATACCTGATATGAGGAATATCGTCCCGCAACTGACAGAGAAACTTGCCCTCTCGGTACAAAATCGCGATCGCAACGTGAATTTTAGTCATAAGAAAGTTTTAGAACAAGCAATGTACGGGATTAATGGATTTAACGGATTTAACCTAGGGATATTGAGGAGAGAAGGAAGAGGGAAGAAGTTATTTACGAGATAGAGGAGAAGTTGGTGTTGGGGCAGGTTAACCGTACTCTCTCATATAAACAAAAAAGCTGATAAACCCGCCCCAACGAGGCTATTATAGTCGAGCGACTTTTAGCATAAATAAACCTACCCACAGCGTTTGGGCGCAACTACAAACCTTTGATTTTTATGAAATTGAGGTACTTAATTATTGAACGAAATTAGTATCTTCATATTTTTATTTATTTGCCGCTGGAGTGCGCTTTAATTGTTCCATTTCCTCAACATAAACTTCACCTAAATCTTTTCCGGCCAATTCCTTCAGAGTAATACTCTTGTAGCGGACTTCTCCCTTGAGCAACACTTCATCGCCAAGCTGGGGCAAATCTTGCTTGGTTAAAATCCAAATACTGCCAGTACCATCCTCAAGTTGATAAGCCGCATTTCCTACAAAGGGAGCGCGATTTTCCACCTTTCCCCGAAGATAAACTTCCGCATCCACTTGCCGCTTTTGTTGAACGTCGCCAATGCTAGCAACATTAAAACCAAGATTAAGTTGAGACATGGGTAAATTGCCACAACTGAAAAAACCGCTGGCGAGGATTAGCGACAAAGAGCTGGTGCAGAATCTTTGAACCCAAACTTGCTTAACTGCAGTAGTCATTGGTCAACTGATTTGAGATGTGAGATACGACTTACTTTAACAGAATCCCCAGAATCGATCGCAAGTAAGAAATTTCTCTAGTGTAGTCCTTGGCGGGGATTAAGCTAAAATCTAAAGTCGTCAGCCCCTAACCCAGAGTCTACAATGGATGCCAAAACTGCTCAAATACTAGATGGCAAAGCTTTAGCGACAAAGATTCAAACCGAGCTGAGCGATCGAGTCCGCGCCTTACAACCTCAAAAGGGGCGTCCTCCCGGACTTGCGGTGCTGATGGTGGGCGACAACCCAGCTAGCGCAGCCTATGTTCGCAATAAAGAGCGAGCCTGCGCTAAAGTTGGCATAGCTTCCTTCGGCAAGCATTACCCCGCAAATGCTACTCAAGCCGAACTAGAACTTGCAATTCGTGCACTCAACGAGGACGATCGAGTTGATGGCATTTTAGTTCAATTACCGCTACCAGAGCACTTAGACGCAATTTCGCTGCTGTACCAAATTGCCCCCGACAAAGATGCTGACGGACTTCACCCTGTAAATTTAGGCCGTCTCGTGCGCGGGGAGCAAGGTTTGCGGAGTTGTACTCCCGCCGGAGTGATGCGGTTATTGCAAGAATACCAGATTGATTTGAAAGGAAAAAATGCCGTTGTTTTGGGACGGAGTATTTTGGTGGGTAAACCGATGGCGCTGATGCTATTAGAAGCCGACTGCACTGTTACTGTAGCTCATTCGCGATCGCAAAACTTAGAATCTATTACCAATCAAGCCGATATTTTAATAGCCGCAGTCGGCCGCACAGAAATGATTACAGCTAATATGGTTAAACCCGGATCAGTAGTAATTGATGTCGGTATCAACCGCGTCCTCAACCCAGACGGTACGAGTCGTTTAGCCGGAGATGTAAACTTTGATGCTGTTAAAAAAGTAGCTGAATTTATCACGCCGGTGCCGGGAGGAATCGGGCCGATGACTGTTGCTATGCTTTTGGAAAATACCGTTTCTAGTTATATTGAATACGGTTCTAATTGAATTATGACCCACTTGTGAGCCAGTATTGGCTCAAGTAGGGTTAGTAATCTACCAACAGACAAAGATTTTAACTATGGCTTTAAAACCGGATGCGTCAGGGACATTGCGCTTAATTGGCGACAACACCTCGGAATTCATTCAACTTTTTCCTGCAAATCTAACAAATTTTCCTTTAGGAGCTTGGGCGCTCGATGGCGACGATACAGTAAATGGCTCAGAGGCTAGCGAATTAATCCTGGGAAATGAAGGGGAAGATATTCTCACAGGTTTTGCAGGCAACGATTCTTTATTTGGGGGAAAAGGAAGAGATGCCTTGTTTGGACAGGAGGGGAATAACTCCCTAAGTGGTGGTCTAGATGCTGATTTTCTTCTTGGAGAGGCTGGCGATGATATTTTATTTGGAGGGACAGGTAATGATTTGTTATCCGGCGGAGATGGAAATAATACTCTAGTTGGCGGCTTGGGCAGAGACTTCTTAGAGTGTGGGTTTGGCAATAATTTATGCGTTCTGGGAATAGATCCTGGCACTACAGATATCAATTCTAGTGATATAATCGAAAGTTTTGATCCTGATTTGGATCGGATTGGATTAGCGAGTGACTTAACGGTCAATGATATAGTATTGGAGCCGGTACAGAATGTGGCATTAACATATACTTTCGATCTGCCGCAAGCTTTACAACCATTACTTCCTCCAGGTCCGGCAGACGCATTTAGCGGATCTGCTTCAGGAACTCAACTCAGAGGTGGAATTAGCGGAGTTTATTCAGGAACTCTAATCAGAGTCAGGAATTCTAACGCGATTTTAGGTTTTGTAGACGATGTAACCCCAAATGAACTTCAAAGCAGGATTGTTTCCGTTCAGGGTTTTTAAATTCAGGACAATCACTCCTGGAATGACAAACTTATCATACAGCAGATTCCATGTATATAGGATAGACTCTATAGCAATCCTACATGAGTCGTAATTTTTTTACCCCACCCCAACCCTCCCCGAACTCGCGGGGAGGAAGTAAGCAATTCACAAATGATTTAGGATTGCTATATTTAGTAAATTAGCGAAAAGAATGAAACCTTGAAACCTTCTTCGAGCGAGTTGCGTGAGAAAATAGTTAAGGTTTATGGTTTTTGCGTACTTAGTATCCTAAAATGTTCTGAAGGCAGCCAGCATTTAATTTAAATGTGAAAAGATTAATGACAAAAATACTGAATCTACCTGGTGTAATAGTAGAGGATAGCTTAGACAAAAGAAACAATTATTTTATCTATTATCGTCAAAAATAAAACACCAGTTTGCCCACAATGCGGACACACAAGCCACTGTATTCATTAAAATACAACGTATTTAGTTAGGGCTTGCTGAATAAGTCCAAAAAACTCAAAAAAGTTCGAGCGCGCTATTGCCCGCCCACGCTCAACATAAGTT
>NZ_JAUBQE010000088.1:0-15052 GCF_036701115.1 Microcoleus sp. Pol1C5
TGTTCAACTAAGCAAATCAAAAATTATTTTGCTCACTGCTGTTACTGTACCTCTTAGTCACGCAAAGTGCTGTATCACTCTAAACCTGAGAGATAATGGCGGTATAGAGAACGAAGGGCTCGATACTTCTGACACCCAAGCGTTAATTATCAATCTCACCAATCCAGGCACATTTAACTTCAGTAACGCCAATTACAGCGTTAATGAAAACGATCAATTTGCCACAATTACTGTTACTCGCACTGATGCTACTAATGTGGCTACTGTCAGTTACACTACAACTAATGGCATTGCTAATGCTGGCAGCGACTATAACCAGATATCGGGAACATTAAGTTTTGGCATTGGCGAAACCACTCAAAGTTTCACGATTCCAATTGTTGATGATTTGGCAATAGAAGAGGATGAAACTGTTAATTTAACTCTGAATAGTCCCACTAACGGAGTCGATTTAGGAGCGATTTATAGTGCTGTTTTGACTATTGTAGATACAACTCCGACTCCCACACCTGCTGAAACTCCGACGCCAACTCCTACAACGACGCCAATTCCGACTCCGACGCCTGCTGAAACTCCAACTCCTACAACGACGCCAATTCCGACTCCGACGCCTGCTGAAACTCCAACTCCCACACCGACGCCAATTCCGACTCCGACACCTGCGGAAACTCCAATTCCCACACCGACGCCAATTCCGACTCCGACACCTGCGGAAACTCCAATTCCCACACCGACGCCGACGCTTGCGGAAACTCCAATTCCCACACCGACGCCGACGCCTACGGAAACTCCAATTCCCACACCGACGCCGACGCCTGCGGAAACTCCAATTCCCACACCGACGCCAATTCCGACTCCGACACCTGCGGAAACTCCGACGCCTGGGAAAACTCCGACACCAATTCCGACTCCGACACCTGCGGAAACTCCAATTCCGACGGCTAAAACTGGTGAAACGCCGATCGCCAATCAGAATTCGATCGCCCCAACCACATCTCCAACAACCGAAACCCCCACACCTGCGCTAATTCCTGCTGCTTCGGAAGACTGTATGTGCGATCGAATCACTTTACCCGATCGCACTTCCATTCCCGGCCCCAATATCCCTGAAAATATCCTCAACGGTACTGACGGTAAAGATACTCTAACCGGCAGCGATATTAATGACATCATCAACGGTTTCAACGGCAGCGATTGGCTAAATGGCTTATTCGGCAACGACAATATTTACGGCGGCTTTGCTAGCCCAGTTACTGTTGGGGCGGATGCCGACAGCGACACCATATTTGGCAACGAAAATAACGACTATCTCGTCGGCAACGCTGGGAATGACATTATTTATGCGGGTAAAGATCGTGATGTGGCGATCGCCGGCAAAGATAATGACGTAGTTTGGGGCGACAAAGGCAACGATACCCTACTTGGCGATGAAGGTAATGACAGTTTATTTGGTGGCATTTCTGATACGTCTGACGGTGACTTGACAGGAAAAGATTTGCTTTTTGGCAATAATGGCAACGACGTTTTATACGGACAAGAAAGCGAAGATACTCTTGCTGGGGGCGAGGACAATGATACCTTACATGGTGGCAAAGATAACGATATAATTTGTGGCGATTTGGGCAATGATTTGCTATTTGGAGATTTGGGAAATGACAGCATCTGCGGTGGCGATGGCGAGGATACGCTTTTCGGAGATATTGACAATATCGCGACGGATGCTAGCAGTCAAAAAGATTATTTGTGCGGCGGCAGTGGCAATGATTTAATTTTTGGTAATCAAGATGCCGATCAATTGTGTGGCGGTGACGGTAGCGATACTCTGTACGGTGGTAAGGGTGATGATACTTTGATTGGGGGAATTGGCGACGACTGGTTGATGGGAGACTTCGGAAACGATACGCTGCAAGGGGGAAGCGGGCGCGATTACTTTTTCTTGACTGCGGGAGAAGGCCAGGATGTAATCACTGATTTTACGCAAGGTGAAGATTTATTAATTTTAATGGGAGGGTTAACGGTCGATCGACTCAGCATATTTGAAGAAAACACTACAACTTTTATCAAAATTGCCAACACCAATCAAATCTTAGCTAGCCTAAAAGGCGTGCCAGCTAATCTCATCACTCAACAGGATTTTACAGTAATTGGGCTATCTGGTTTGTAGAGATAATATCGAATCTGGTTGTATCAGAATTATCCCTAATATCATGTCCGATCGATTAACCATAATATTTCGGTCTGGGCGGGTTTTTGAGATTGTCAATTATTGGCAGGTATTGTTGGTGAGGGCAGCCCCTACAAAAATCGCGATCGCTCGACCGCACATAATATGAGACACTACTTAAATCTTTCGTATAGCGTCAGCAAATAGTCATATCGCATTGATTTATCGTCTCTAAAATTAATCCACCCTGCCTTCTCAAAGCAGGCTAGGGCGATCGCGAGGAGTATGGAGTCAAACACAATATTGGTAATAGACTTGGGGTTAAGTTGAAACTGTAGGGTGCGTACTTCCCAGCCTACAGTCTCTCGTTTCCCGGCTCGGCTTTGTATTTAAACCGGAACCAGAGTCGGTTCCAAAGTTGCCACTAATTTGAGATTGTACTCATATTCAAAACACGGCTTTTTATAATCCAAACTCCACAGTTCTAGAGCGCAATTGTCTTCGGGATTGAGCGGTTGTAGGCGCAAGTGAAACTCTCTAACTTCCGGGCGATATTCGCATTTAAAATCAGAAATTGCGCCTATTTGCCGCCTATCTAAAGCCACAGCTAACCGCAGAAAAGGATGCAATTTATTGACGAATTCTCGGTATTTTTTCGGAAGAGCAATAAAGTTTTCGTGCTTCTTTTTGGGAGGATTTTTCCGGTGATAGCGAGCCAAATTGGCAATTACTTCAATCTCTGTTTCAGTGTAGCCCAATAACTCACCATTGCGAATTAAATAGTAAGAATGCTTGTGGTGCGCTGAATGACTGACGTACAAACCGCAGTTGTGCAGAATTGCGGCAGCCCACAGCAACTCGCGTTCTTCGCTTCCCCAGTTGTGTAGAATTCCTTGAGTTTGGTCGAAGAAGTTGAGAGTAAATGCTGCGGTTCTTTCGCTTTGTTCTAAATTGACTTGATATTTCTCAGCCATGTGGTGAATGCTGCGCTGGCGGATTGAACCTTGATAGCGCAAGCGGTTTTCAATTAAACCGTGCGCCAGCATCCAGTCAACAATTACGCCTTCTCGTAAAGAGCGATCGCAAACAGTCAGCGATTCAATTCCTAATAGTGTCATCGCTTCTTGCAAAATCAAAGATCCTGCCAGAATAATTTCCGCCCGCTTATCGGACATTCCCGGAATTGCCAGCCTTTCCGAGTAAGAAAGTTTGCGAAAACGATTGACTAAATCGCGTAAATCTTTTAAACTTAACTGATATCCGGCTAGGGGATTCGGCACAGTTCCAAACTTTTCGCGAGCGTTAATTGCAGCCAGAGTTTCGATGGTTCCAGCAGTGCCAATCAAGCGCAAAGGTTCGCCAGCATTGAAGTGAGAGCGCAATTCGTCAATCGGTCTTTCCAGCGAAATCCGAATATAAGCTTGCAAATAAGCAAACTCCTCCCTGCTTATCGGGTCAGTTTTGACAAATTGTCCTGTTAAGCGAACAGCACCTATTTTTGTACTGGTGAGACAGCGAGGCTCAGAACTGTCTCCTAAAATCAACTCAGTAGAACCGCCCCCAATATCAATAATTACCTGCGACTGATTGTTAAACTCCATACCCGAAAGAACGCCGAGATAAATTCTCCGCGCTTCTTCCTGACCGGAAATCAAACTAACATTCAGGTCTAATTCGTCAGCAACTTGTTTGAGAAAATCCCGCCCGTTAGGGGCTTCCCGAACTGCACTCGTAGCCACAGCAATAATTTGTTCGGCATTGAAAGTTTTAGCAATATCTTGAAAGCGGCGCAGAGTGGCGATCGCCCTTTCCATAACCTCGGACTTCAAGCACCCTGTTTTTGCCTCGCAATCGCCCAACCGAACCGTATCTTTTTCTCTAGCAATAATCGTAAACGCGGGCAATTTCGGATCGATCCGTGCCACCACCATGTGAAACGAGTTAGTACCCATATCAATAGCAGCAATAATACGATTTGACTCCGTAGAAGCAAGTGAATTAACCATTGGAGTATCGGGGTTGATAGATATTTATGATTATTTCACGAATCCAGTGAGGCATTCTATTAAATTAGCAAAAAGCTGGAACTGCTGGCTGGCCAAGACTTCCACCTGTTTGAAATTTTGGCAGAAGTGCGATCGACAGCAGAGATAGTAAGTGATTGTGCCTAAAATTTGATAAAATTTACAGTTAAAAATATCAAATCTAGAATTGAAATGCTTAAAGAGCTCGATCGCCAACCCGAATCCACATTGCTAACCGTCGTGAGGCTTTTGAGATGGGACAAACCAGCAGGAAGGCTCATTTTAATGATTCCAGCCCTCTGGGCCGTCTTTTTAGCAGCAGACGGGAAGCCGCCGACAGCATTGGTGGGCGTGATTGTGTTGGGTACCTTAGCCACGAGTGCCGCTGGATGCGTCATCAACGACTTGTGGGATCGCGATATCGATCCCGAAGTAGAAAGAACGCGATCGCGCCCGCTAGCATCCCGCGCCCTCACCGTGCGAACTGGAATCGGAGTTGCTTTAATTTCCTTTGCTTGCGCGGCGATTCTCGCTTTTTATCTCAATCCTTTAAGCTTCTGGCTGTGTGTCGCAGCCGTACCAATAATTATCTGCTATCCGCTGGCCAAAAGATTCTTTCCAGTGCCGCAATTAGTGTTATCAATTGCCTGGGGTTTTGCAGTCTTAATTAGTTGGAGCGCTGCCGTCAATGAATTAGAATTAGCGACCTGGTTGCTGTGGGGTGCAGTCGTGTTTTGGACGATGGGATTTGATACAGTTTATGCGATGAGCGATCGGGAAGACGATTTGCGTTTGGGGGTGAATTCCAGCGCGATATTTTTCGGGGATAATGCCGCTAATGCTGTGGGTTTTTTCTTTGTTGGTACAGTCGGTTTATTAGCAGCAATGGGAATTAATCTGCACTTGCACATTGGTTTTTGGATGGCAATTAGTTCGGCGGCGATTTTGTGGTTTTTGCAGTACAGTCAACTGCAGAAGGCGGATATTCCTAAACTTGTTTACGGTCAAATATTTCGCCAAAATGTTTGGGTGGGGTTTGTCATATTGGCGGGGATGATTGTTGGGGAGATTTTTTAGTTTTTTGTATGGCTTTTCCTGCAGGAAACGGGTATGAAACTCCAATGATTGAATTTTGACAGAAGAACTTCCCATTGATTTAAGCCTCAAAGCCTGTGTCTCTCTGCTTTGTATCGAAGTCTCCAACGGCTGCACATCCCCGAAAAAAGGGGGACGAGCGATAGCTTATTCCCCTTTTTTCACGATTATTATACAGAAATATACTGAGTTCAATATACTTAGTTATCAATCCAATTAAATTAAATTTTTTTACATAAATTAATAATGTGCAGGCTTCTAAAAACTGATATTTTTTTGTTACACAAAATTTTACTCAATTATCCTAAATATTGCTTAATAAAAATAAATACAAACCGATTGTGACCGGTGAGGCTGCGGCATCTGGCTAAGAAAGATCTAGATCCCTTTCTCAGCGAGATTCAGAAGAGTTCTCGCTCTTTCAAAAATGCGATATATCCACCCCAAAACTATGAAAAAAATCATTATTGGCATCATGGGCCCCGGCGATAGTGCCACATCAACAGACTTAGAAAACGCCTATCAACTCGGACAACTCATCGCCGAAGCAGGATGGATATTGCTAACTGGTGGCAGAAATGTCGGCGTCATGGATGCCGCCAACAAAGGAGCAAAATCAGCTAACGGTTTAACAGTCGGCATCCTTCCGGGAAATGACACTCGTGGCATTTCTGAAGCTGTAGATATTGCCATTGTCACCGATATGGGAAACGCCAGAAATAACATTAACGTTCTTTCTTCAGATGTAATAATTGCCTGCGGCATGGGGACGGGCACTGCTTCGGAAATTGCCCTCGCTCTGAAAGCTAACAAACAAGTTATCTTGTTAAATGACAGCACCAAAAGTAAACTTTTCTTTAAAGATTTAGCACAATTTAAGATCTTTGTGGTAAACAATGCTGTAGAGGCTATGAATCAAGCTCGCGAAATCCTAGTAAATCCAAGATGAAATCCAAGATGAGAGTAAGCAAATTCAACTTTTGTGCGATCGGCATTTTCCTGACTTTGGGGATTTTCGTCACTACCAAAGCAGACGGAAGAATTGCACAGTTCAGTTTCAGCAACAAATCCACTCCTAAATTAGCACAAACCCTCCCTCCGCCTCCCCCTTTCGCACCGCCTGTTACCGAACAAGAAGCGCCACCTATTCGCAGTGAATCAGTACCCGATCAAATAGGTTTAGCAACTCATTTGCAGACCATCAAAGCTAGAATGTATGGTGCTTACTGGTGTCCTCACTGTCACACTCAACAAGAACTTTTCGGCAAAGAAGCATTTACCGCAATTACTTACATAGAGTGCGACCCCAGAGGCAAAGATGCTCAACCGGATTTGTGCAAAGCTGCCAATATTAAAGCTTATCCCACTTGGGAAATTCGAGGGAAATATTACACGGGCAGGCAATCTTTGGAAAAACTGGCTATTTTATCCGGTTATAAAGGTAGCAGCAATTTTCTGCCACCAGTTCCCTCTCCTTAAAAATATCTAACTGACAAAGCCAACATTCTTAGCGACTGTACCGAAACTCACCTAAATCAAATGATTTTGGATTTTAGTCGTTTTACCTCGCAAATCGACCTATTAAGCTCAACAATAAACTCATCTGTAACTGGTAATTAAGATAAATTAGTCAGGATAAAAGCTTCCCGATTGAGCTGTTACAGTAATTTTAAATCGATCGGGCTGCATTGTATGCGATCGCATTTCTCATAAGTATGATGCGGTCGCCAATCATTCATATCAAACAGCATCACAAAACGTGGCGATCGACTCATTGCAAATTTTAATTATTTAGCATAAAATTTAGGAGGGGTGAAATCAACCGTGAGATCTCAAGTTTTTTTGCTAGAAAATAAAAAATTATTGAGCGAGTTGCGAGGGCGATAAAATACTCAAAAACTCGATTTTCGAGTACCCAAATCATCTTTGATAGCAGAAGATAATAGGATCATAGGACTTTTAACATGAAACCGAATTTAGTTACGCTAGCTTTAAGTGCGATCGCCCTCCTAGGGCTGCCCAGTTGCAGTACGACGACCAGCAGTGCCACCACCACAACAGCGCCCACGACTGCGGCAACGCAAACCCAAACCTCGATTAAATTTGGGGCGTCAAGCAGCACGTTGGGTCTTATGAAGGTGCTGCAAACCAACTACGAAGCTACCGCAAAAAACGTCAAAGTTACCAACCTAGAACCAGGGCAGTCCGAAAATATAATTGATGGGGTTAAACAGACATTAGTCGATGTAGGTGCAATATCGAGAACATTAAAGCCAGAAGAAAATGATGGCACCTTAGAGTCTCGCGAGGTGGTTCATGATGCCCTTTTAGTTGCCACTCATCCCAGCGTCACAGGGGTGAAAAACCTCACGACTGAAGACCTCAAAGGTATTTATAATGGCAGCATCACCAACTGGAAGGAACTCGGAGGAACCGATGCTAAAATTGTACTGCTCGATCGCCCAGAAGATGAATCTGCCAAGCGGCTATTGCGGAAATATTACCTAGGAGCAGATTTAAAGAATTCATTAGAAGCAATCGTATTTCGGAAAGAAGGGGAATTGATCGAGGCAATTCAAAGCACTCCTTACAGCATCGGTACCTTTTCCCTGGCTCACGCCATTTCCGAAAAACTACCTGTCAACCGCCTCAGCCTCAACGGGGTTGAACCAACACGAGAAAATGTCCAAGCGGGCAAGTATCCGATGGTTCGGACAATTTCAATTCTGTGGCACAAAAAACCTTCAGAGGCTACCCAAGCGCTAATTCAATATATCTCTAGTCCGCCAGGAATCAACGCGATGGAGCAGTCTGGCTTTATTTCTGTGACCGAATCCGCCAAGAATTAAGAGCTGTGACCATCCAATCCAGATACTCGCGGTTACCCGTTTCCGTCAAGTTGTTATCACCTCTGTTGTTGGCATTTCTGAGTCTATGGACTGTCGGAACCTTAAGTTTTGGTTATTTTGCTAGAAACAACTTAGAACAAATGGGGCGAAGGGAGATCGTGGATCTGGCTAGTATGCTACAGGAAACTCTAAAGCAAAGGCAAGAATCACTCCGTGTGAAAGCCCGTTCGGTGAGTGAAAATAATGATGTCATCACAGCAGTAATAAAGGGCGATCGCCCTTTATTACTGCGGACAGTATTACCAATCCAAGCGGGTTTTAAACTGGATTTGATCAGAATAGTTGACACTGATGGTCAAGTCTTAGTGTCTTCACAGTTGGGAGCAATAAGACAGGCGAGATTGCAGGATGTCTCTGTGAACCGTGCCGCCCGAACCGGACTAGAGTTACCGGGAGTTCTCCTGGCAGAAAACTGGGCTCCGGCTTCCATGATTGGGTTAATATCAATCAAATCATCTCAAAAGATCCTAGCTGGTTTGGTTGCGGGATTAGCCATGGACGACAAAGCGCTCCTGTCGCTTCGCGGCGACACATCTATACATTTGGTGGCTTTTGACGGCGAGAAGGTAACGGCTGCTACTTTGCCACTTAACCGCGATCGGTCTTGGCAATTTCCCCAGCCAGACGGGTTGCCCACTAAGATCGGGATTGCTGGTGAATCATACCTGATCAAAACAATCAAGTTAGAAGGTTTCGATCGGGCAACTCTCAAAATTGCTGTACTGCATTCTGCCAAGGACATCGAGCAAGCACAACAGCGGTTGTGGTTTGTGGTGGGTAGCTTTGGGCTATTGGGAAGTGTCCTGATCGCAGTTGTGACGATCGGAGGTTTCCGTCTGACCCAAACTCTGAGCCATCGCATTCAAAGACTGACTAAGGCAACCCAGGAATTGGCCAGAGGCAATTTAGCGTGTGGTATTCGGGTTGACAGTCAGGATGAAGTGGGGCTTTTAGCGCAGGGATTTAACAGTATGGCAGAGCAACTTAGGGCTCGCGATCGGCAACTGAACCAACAGGTGCAACAACTAGAGAGTACCCTTGAAGAACTGCACCGCACCCAGAGTCAGATGGTGCATAACGAAAAAATGTCGGCACTGGGGCAAATGGTGGCAGGGATAGCGCACGAAATCAACAACCCAGTCAGCTTTATCTACGGCAACCTGTCTCATCTCAACGATCACATCCATGACTTGCTGCGATTACTAGATGCCTATCAACACCACTATCCCAACCCGTCCCCATCACTTCAAGATGACCTAGACGATGTGGATCTAAACTACTTAAAAGAGGATCTCGCTAAGATTCTTAAGTCGATGAAAATGGGCACCGGTCGCATTCGGGACATTGTGGTTTCGTTGCGTAGCTTTTCTCGTCTGGATCACTCGGAATTCAAGGCTGTCGATATCCATGAAGGCATTGATAACACCTTGATGATTTTAGAACATCGCCTTCAAGCCCAGCCAGAACGCCCAACCATTGAAGTAGTCAGAGAATATTGCGAGTTACCGTTGGTAGAATGCTATGCAGGTCAACTTAATCAGGTGTTTATGAACTTGCTATCAAATGCGATCGATGCTTTGGAAGAGAGCAATGAAGGACGTAGTTTTCAGGATATTGTTGACCAACCGAATCGGATTTTGATTAAGACTACCAAAACAAAAAAACAGTGGGTGCAGATTGCGATCGCCGATAACGGTACGGGCATTCCAGAGAAAGCGCGATCGCGCCTATTCGATCCCTTCTTCACTACTAAACCCGTAGGCAAGGGGACAGGATTAGGCTTATCCATTAGCTATCAGGTTGTGAAGGAAAAGCATGGAGGAAAACTCTGGTGTGATTCCACCCTGGGCAAAGGCACGAAGTTTGTGATTGAGATTCCCATAGATCGGACTCAGCTAACAAATACTTGAGAATGGGTTTGCAGTTTTTCGACTCACTCTCAACCGTCAACCCTCAATTGTCAATTGTCTTCTCACTCAAATACTCTTCAACAATTTTCAAAATCCGCGACGCTGCCAAACCGTCACCAAAGGGATTAATTGCCATTGCCATTGCGTTGTATGCTTCGGAATTGCTGAGCAATTCTGCCGCTGCTGTGAAAATTGTATCAGAATTCGTACCCACAAGTTTAGCTGTGCCTGCGGAAATTGCTTCTGGTCTTTCTGTGGTTTCTCGCAATACTAAAACTGGCTTGCCCAAACTAGGTGCTTCCTCTTGCAAGCCGCCGGAATCTGTGAGGATTAAATGACATCTCTGAATCGCTCCTACTAATTCTGCGTAATCTAAAGGTTCTGTTAAGAATACTCTTGGGTGGTCGCCCAAAAGAGCTTGCAAAGGTTCTCTAACAGTAGGATTTCGGTGCAGGGGTAGCAGTAAAGCTGTGTCGGGAAATTTATCTAAGATTTGGAGAAAGGCGTGAGCAATTCCTTGTAAGGGTTCGCCCCAATTTTCGCGGCGGTGAACTGTTGCTAAGATACTGCGATATTTGCTCCAATCTAAATTGGGAATGTTGCATTCTGGTTCGCGTTTGGCGACAGAAAGCAAAGCATCGATTACTGTGTTGCCTGTACGGTGAATTTCTCCCAAAACGCCCGATCGCCCTAAATTTTCTTGGGCCAGCTCTGTCGGCGCAAAATGCAGCCGTGTGAGCTGAGATATCAACCGTCTGTTAGCCTCTTCGGGGTAAGGATTGAATACGTCATCTGTTCGCAATCCGGCTTCTACGTGACCTACGGGTATTTTCTGGTAAAATGCAGCCAAAGTAGCGGCAAATGCAGTCGTTGTATCCCCCTGAACTAATACGATTTCGGGCTGCAATTCTTTAAACAAGGCTTCCAAACCCTGCAAACTCCGGGATGTAATATCTGTCAAGGTTTGCTGGTGCTGCATAATTGCTAAATCCCGATCGGCTTTTAGATCGAACATTCGCATTACTTGCTCGACCATTTCTCGGTGCTGGCCGGTTAAAATTACTTGGGTGTCAAAGGTGGGCGAACTTTTGAAGAGTTGAATTACTGGCGCTAGTTTAATCGCTTCTGGGCGAGTTCCTAAGACGATACAAACGCGGTGAGTAGCTTCGGACATGGTAAAATTGGGTAGTTGAGATTTGCGAGGGTCTTAAAGGCTCAATATTTTATAGCAGGTTTGAATCGTTGGTTAATAAGATTTATTTTTTTATGAACCGCAGAGGGCGCAGAGGGCGCAGAGGAGTGAAGAGAGATAGAAGGTGTTTTTTTGGGAGTTATATCGTTTCTGCTTGCACTTTTGGTACATTTTTATTTTTTAATTTGTCATGCCTTATCGTTACATTCTATTTTATAAACCCTACGACGTTTTAACTCAATTTACTGACAACTCCAGCGAAACTAAACGCAGCACTCTCAAAGAGTATATTCCTATTCCTAACATTTATGCAGTAGGAAGGCTCGATCGCGATAGTGAAGGTTTGTTGCTGCTAACCGATGACGGACAAATGCAACACCGCCTCAGTGACCCGAAATTCGCTCATCCCCGCACTTACTGGGTGCAAGTTGAACGAATTCCCGATGCAAGTGCGATCTCCGCTTTGCAGACAGGTGTCACAATTCAAGATTATCGGACTCGATCGGCAAAAGTGCAATTATTGTTAGAAGAACCCCCTTTGCCGCCCCGCGAACCGCCGATTAGATTTCGCAAAAACGTGCCCACAGCTTGGCTGGAAATGACTCTCACAGAAGGCCGCAACCGCCAAGTGCGCCGGATGACCGCAGCAGTAGGGTTTCCGACGCTGCGGCTAGTCAGATGTGCGATCGGGCCTTTGCGTCTGGAAGGCCTCAAACCCGGTGAATGGCGCGAACTAACTCAAGCTGATTTTAGATTTTAGATTGGAGAATTACAGTCAACAGTCTTGACGGTTAGGACATTCTTGATAGTTGAAACTATGACTGTGGCTGCATTTTCCTTCTTCCTTCTTCCTTCTGCTTACTTTCGAGGCGGCAAAATAAAACTCTCGTTTCCATCCTTATCTTTTTGCACCTGAGCTCCCAACTTGACAAGAGCTTGTTTCGCCCTTTGACGCACCACCTTATCAGTTGTTTGAGCATAAACTGTGCTCCAAGCAATAAACCGCACCGGCACGCTATCGGGATCTCGGCGCAAATACTCAGCAGTTGCTCGAAACATCGGCGCGAATTTCGGTCCTTCGGGGCTTCCTTGCACCCACTCAGCGGCCATTTCGTGGGAGCGAATTGAGTCAGGAATATCCCCCAACAGCAGCAACTCATCAAGACCTTTAGTTCGCCACACTATCCACGATTGGGAATGAAGTTGCGGCGAAACGGCAAGGGCCCTAGTACCACGCTCTATAAAGTTAACAGCGGTTTCAGGCTTTCCTTGATAAAAAGAAATAGCTGTGGAAAGAAACAGGTAAATGTCAGCCCACCGCGGGTCGCGCTGCGTAACTATGTCAAAATAATCTTGGCTGAGATTGTAGCCCGTCACATCTCGCGCTTCGTCGTCGCCAAAATACTGCAAAAATTTGAGAAATGTCCAATCTGCAATTAAATTGTCAAACCCAAAACTAGGGATAGTTTTGAGCATTCTCAGCCGCAGGGCTTCTTGCTGCGCTTCTTGCTGTGCGGCTTGCTTGAAACTGGCAGCAGACACTGCAGAGAGCGG
The DNA here is from genome assembly GCF_036701115.1 of Microcoleus sp. Pol1C5. NCBI lineage: Bacteria > Bacillati > Cyanobacteriota > Cyanophyceae > Oscillatoriales > Microcoleaceae > Microcoleus > Microcoleus sp. Pol1C5. Next base: position 12,849 of record NZ_JAUBQE010000088.1, read on the forward strand.
CTTTTGCCCCTGAACGCGAACTGGGGACATTCCGCCCAACTGCCCGCTAGACTGCATGGTAACGACCCCCGCCAGCGCTGCTAGACCGATAGCTCCATTAACGAGCAGACTCAACCACTTACGCGAAAATTGTTCGATTTTAGCTTCCACGGCACTTTTAAATCCAAGTTTTAAATTAAGTTTATTGAAAGAGAGTAATAATTGGTTGGCGATCGACTATGAATCTCGTTAAACTGTCCAAAGGGATAGTGGAGCCTCCACACAATAGTTTAAGTAGTAGTGTGAGATTTTTTAGCAATATAAAATCTCAAATCAAAAATCTAAAATCGAATTGAGCCAAATTCAATGAATCAAGCCCGCAGACGCTTTTCTAAATTACAGGCAGCCCTGTTCAGTGGGGCGATGGCAACAACCGCTTCGATATCTTTACTCGTTCCCGGCCTGAGCCAATCAGTGCGCGCCGAGCTTCAAGATAGCCCCAAAGCTGTCTTAGACGAAGCTTGGCAAATTGTGAACCGAGAGTATGTTGATGGCAGCTTTAACAAGACTGACTGGCAATTGACCCGCCAAGAACTGTTGAGCAAAAACTATACCTCTCGCGAAGCTGCCTATACCGCTCTCCGCAAAGCCCTAGAGAAATTAAACGACCAGTACACGCGCTTCATGGACCCGAAGCAGTACGAAGCGCTGACGAATCAAACCTCTGGGGAACTGACAGGGGTGGGGATGAGGCTGGAAGAAGACGAGAAAACGAAAGCGATTAAGGTAGTCGAGCCGATGGAAAATTCGCCGGCCCTGAAGGCAGGGATTCTAGCGGGCGATACGATTTTGGTGATTGACGGCAAAACTACCAAAGGCATGACTGTATCGGATGCGGCTCAGGTAATTCGGGGCGACGAAGGTACGAAAGTCACGCTGCGGATTGCTCGTGAGGGCAAAAGCGAGTTTGATATCACTCTGACTAGGGCGAGAATTGAGGTAGCAGCGGTTCGCTACAGCCTCAAGAATGAAGGCGGTCAGAATGTCGGTTACATCCGTTTGCAAGAGTTTAGCTCCCACGCGGGCGAACAAATGCAGGCAGCGATTAAAAAGCTCTCGGATCAGAAAGCTGACGCTTTTGTGTTGGATTTGCGGGGCAATCCCGGCGGTTTGCTGCGAGTGAGCATTGATATCGCTCGGATGTGGATGGATACAGGGGCGATCGTCCGCACAGTCGATCGCGCGGGCGATTCTCAGGAAATGAAGGCAAATCGCACTGCGCTCACTGACAAGCCTTTGGTGGTGCTCGTGGACGACAACTCGGCCAGCGCCAGCGAGATTTTGGCCGGTGCTCTGAAGGACAACAAGCGCGCAACTGTGATGGGCGGCCAAACTTTTGGCAAAGCTTTGGTGCAGTCGGTGCATTCTTTGGCTGACGGTTCGGGATTGGCGGTGACGATCGCTCACTACTATACTCCCAACGGTACGGATATCAGCCAGAAGGGGGTTACTCCAGATGTTAAAGTCGAAGTCACCGACGAACAAAAGCTGAAATTAGCTAACAAACCGATGTTGGTTGCGACTAAGGACGATCCGTGCTACGCGCAGGCGATCGCACTTTTGAAAACTACCGCTTCCTCGACCCGTCCGGTTGTTGCTAATGAGCTTGTTCCTGTCAAAAAATAGTTCAAATTGGCAGTCATTAACAATTAGCTTTAAGGTAAAACCCGCGCCGGCGGGTTTTGTTTTTGTAATTTTATTTAGCTTCAGATTGCTAGAAAATAGTTTGTAATAACAGCCAACTATTTAATCCTACTATAATACTAGCCACTAACCAAGCTAAGGCTTTCAGCCAAAATGGATTCACCAACTCTCCCATTAAGTTGCGGTTTGAGGTAAACATTACCAAGGGAATTACTGCAAAGGGTAATTGCAAACTGAGAATCACTTGACTGAAAACCCGTAAATTAACCGAGATGCGTGCGATCGACTATGATGAGGTCGATCGGCAAAAATCACTCTTGTCAACGTTCCTGATTTGAAAGGTTTTTAAATTCGCGAGTTCCCGGATAACCTGATAAATCAGCTAACTCCTGCAAAGATTTTTGCCCTGGGTAAAACTTACCATTAATTTCCCACGTAGGAGTACCCTGAATCTTGGCAGCTTCGCAAAGATCGCGGCGAGCATTTTTCCCTTGCGGATTGCACTCGATATAATTGATAAT
>NZ_JAUBQE010000089.1:0-15011 GCF_036701115.1 Microcoleus sp. Pol1C5
AGGCAGAGATTTTTGAGAAGAGTTATAATTCGCAAAGCCTTTGCCAGATAAGCTTTGCGAGTTTTGGGAGATGTCTAGATGACTGATTGTATTTCTGATGTGGGAGTAGGGGGGCGTCCCGGACAATGTTTCCCCTTCTACATCTACGATGAAGACGGCACAAACCGCCGCGAAAATATCACAGACTGGGCACTAATAGAATTCCGCCGCCACTACCGAGACGACAGCATTAGCAAATGGGATATTTTCTACTACGTCTATGCAGTTTTGCACCATCCCACCTATTGCACTCGCTACGCGGCCAATTTGAAACGGGAATTGCCCCGTATTCCCTACACTCCCGATTTTCATTCTTTCGCTAATGCGGGCAAACGTTTAGCAGAAATTCACGTCAATTACGAACAGCAACCCGAATATCCACTTAAGTGGATAGAAAATACTGACGTGCCGTTAAATTGGCGGGTAGAAAAGATGAGATTGAGTAAAGATAAAACTCAACTGATTTACAACGATTTTCTCACCTTAAACGGCATTCCCTCTTCAGCATTTGAGTACCGTCTGGGGAACCGTTCTGCGTTAGATTGGGTAATAGACCAGTATGAATTCAAAACTGATAAACGGACTGGAATTGTTAATGACCCGAATCGCTTGGATGACGAACAATACATTGTCCGGTTAATTGGCCAAGTCATCGCAGTCAGTTTGGAAACTGTGCAAATTGTCCGCAGTTTGCCGAGTTTGGGAATAGGGGAGGAAGATATTATTGACTCTTAGGCTGGAATGATGGTGCATGGTATCATCACCTTGGTTTCTTTCCCTGAACTTATGCCAATTCTTAAAAGTCGCAGCTCCCGGCACCGGACACGGCATTGCCGTTTCCCTACGGATATGGCGTACAATCTTGTAGCACTACTTTTTAGGTCACGAGTTCGTAAGTCTAGTTATAAAAAAACACAGCATTTAGAAATGTTCCAGCACATATTTTTCCTGTGCATAAACCTTTCGCAGCGATTCAACTGCTATTTTCGGCAACATAAATTTAATCACTCCCACCACTCGCCCCCAGTCGAACAATTCAGGAACCGAAACAGCTTGATGAAATTTCTGTGCATAGAAATCCACCCAAAAATCGGGCGCGTGTCTCTGTTTCTGACTCGCTATCCGGCGCTTCCAATAACCAAAATCTAAACCAGAGGGCGATTCCACTCCCAAAACTGGCGGAAAGTCCGCATAACTGACAAACCGACTCATGCCTTTGGCGTGCACGTACAGGATATGCGCCCAGCACTCGAAGCGATATATTTGTTCTACCTTGATTTTCAGCAGCCGCGCGATCGCCTCTTTTGTCACAAACCGGCTCAATCTGTGTCTGGGGGTTGATTTTCGCGAAAATTTTGTTAACATGATGTTAAGCAAATCCTTTGTAAAGAGTACAAACTTTTGTAAAGGGATTGAATTTGGATAGGCGATCGTCTTTAAGTTTTCCAGACGTTGGGGCGATCGCTTTTTACAATACAATTGTATGACTTATATTAGTCAACTGTCAAGAGGTTATGGGATTAATTAAGTTGCGGGTTCGAGAATTTGCTGCCGAGAAGGGCTGGACGCTGAAAGAAGTTTCAGAGCGCTCGGGCGTAGTCTACAGTACCCTCAGAACCTATGCCCGATCGCCCGGATTAGCAACAGTTGATGTGACAGCCTTGCACAAGTTGGCGAGGACTTTTGATTTGTCGATCGAAGATTTGTATGAGATTGTGCAGGAATAGTCGATCGCTTTTACGAACTAATTATCCAGTCAATATTACTCGACAGTTGCTAGCATCTGATTGACAGACTCGCTTTGTTGTAGCGCTTCCCAATCAGATGTAACAGGTTGGTAAGAACAGTAACACACCACAATTCGCTCCTCAGTATCGGAAGCAGAAAACTGCTGAACGCGAGTAACTACCCAATCTCCATCTTTCCCGTGGGTGACTCCATTACCGGGGTCAGATAGATTTTCATAATCGCGGGTTTTGTCCCCTACTTGGGGAATTTCTGGGTTTTCTTCCCAAGTCCAATTTTCCCAAAGTATATTAGTTAGACCGCCCCTCGGCATAAGCTGACGTTCTTCCCAGCCGGGAGCACTCATGCTTTCGGTTTTGTAGACAATCCAGATTTTTTGTGCCATTTTTCCTCCCTTTCCTTTAATCTTGGTAATCTTGCCACATATCCTGAAACGAGGTTTGTTCCCCCTCAAACACGCAAGCCACATCAGGGGGGGTTTTACGAGTCACTCGGATTTCTTTTAACCGCCAGTGGTATTTTTCGCCCATCTTTTCACAGAGTTCGGGATCTGTAACATGGTGTACGTTTTCTGGCTTTGGATTCGGTACGCGATCGCTCCTCACTTCAGACTTCCCTTACAGTTTAAAAACTAAATGTCTTGCCCTGTATGCGATCGCTCCACCACTGCACACAGCAGCTATGTGTTGTTTTGGTTTTGACTTGCTTCTATTTTTGGTTGCTCAGCCTTCATGACATATTGCTCCATAAATTCCAGCAAAACATCCCTCATATTTTTACCGTCCCTAGCAACAGCCGACTTAAATCGGTTCCGCAATTCCGGCGGCATTTCTACTCTAATAGCCACAGTCTTGTTTTCATCCATACAGGCTCAAGGCTTTACAACATATACATTTTGACATTTTTATGTAGTTTGCCTAAAAACCAGCTTTTTGCATACAGGTGCATTGTTTTAATTATATGCCTTAGTGCATACTAATGCAATACTGCAATTAATGCCCTTTTCCGCCAAAAACGCTACAGAGCGTTAATTTAAGTCATTTAGGTATGATTTACGCTCATAAACCCGGTTTCTGCAAAAAATCTTGAGTTTGGCTTTGTTAGTACATTGTGGTCAATTGTAACAACTTTATAAATAAAAAAAGCGCCTGAGTTCCCCCAGACGCATACCATAAAATTAACAAATTGTCAACCCTAACCTAACCCTTCAAAGCCTCAGCACCGCCGGAAACTTCCAGGATTTCCTGAGTAATTGCTGCTTGCCGCGCCTTGTTATAAGTCAGCGTCAAACTACGGATCAAATCGCTAGCATTCTCACTAGCATTGTTCATCGCAGTCATCCGCGCCGCCAACTCGCTAGCAGCAGACTCTTGCAAAGCCCGCAGCAATTGGTTGTTCAAATACAAGGGCAAAAGAGCCTCCAGAATTTGCGCCGGATCTTGCTCGAAAATCATGTCCCTGGGCAAACTCTTCGTAGGTGAAGAAACCTTCTCGCGCGATACTTGAAACTGTCCGCCTTGGGATGTCAAGCGGAAGATTTCATCATCAGGAGTTTCCAAACCTTGGGGGTCGAGGGGCAGCAAAGTTTGAATTACCGGACGCGAACTAATTAGTGACACAAACTTGGTGTAAACTAGCTCAACTCTGTCCACAGTTCCCGACAGAAACAAAGAAAGCAATTCGTCAGCAATTTGTGCGGCTTCCGATGCTGTGGGAATTTGTTCCAAGTTAGCGTAAGTAGCATCGATCGGCTGTTCGCGGCGCTGGAAATACTGAGTAGCTTTGCGTCCTACCAACACGTATTTGTAGTCTAAGCCTTCAGCTTTGATTTCCTTAGCGCGATTTTCCGCGTATTTGATGATGTTGCTGTTGTAGCCGCCGCACAAACCCCGATCGCCCGAAACTACCAACAGTCCCACCGATCGCACTTCGCGTTTTTTCAGCAGCGGCAAATCCAGGTTTTCAAACTGCAAGCGTTCCGCCAAACCGTACAATACCTCTGCCAGTCGATCGGCAAAAGGCCGAGTAGCAGTCACCTGTTCTTGAGCGCGGCGCACCTTTGCAGCGGCCACCAAACGCATCGCTTCTGTAATCTTTTTAGTGTTCTTGACCGACTTAATGCGATCGCGAATAGTTTTCAGATTTGCCATAACTTTCTCCTTACATCCTTGCCCGCATCTTCTTAATTAAAACCGCAGAGTAACGCAGATTAACTTCAGATTATCTGCGTTAATCCGCGTTCATCTGCGGTTCAAAATTCCTACTTGTCTACTACGCAGAAACTAGAAAACTTTGCTTGTATTCAGTGATGCCTTCTTTCAGCAGCTTCTCAGCTTCATCAGTCAAGGCTTTTCCGCCTTGAACAATTTCGCCGTACTTGGGCTTGCTAGTCCGCAAATAGTCGCGCAAACCAACAGTAAACTTGGTTACTTTGTCCACATCGATGTCATCCATGTAGCCGTTAATGCCAGCATAGATAACAGCCACTTGTTCGTTCATCGGCAGAGGAGAACTTTGCGCTTGTTTCAAAAGTTCGCGCAAGCGTTGACCGCGGGCCAATTGATTTTGAGTAGCCTTATCCAAGTCAGAAGCAAACTGAGAAAATGCTGCCAGTTCTTCAAACTGCGCCAATTCCAATTTCACCTTACCGGCTACTTTTTTCATTGCCTTAGTTTGAGCCGCCGAACCTACCCGCGATACCGAAATACCGGGGTTTACAGCCGGACGCAAACCAGAGTTAAACAAGTCCGAAGAAAGGAAGATTTGACCGTCGGTAATCGAAATTACGTTCGTCGGAATGTAAGCAGAAACGTCACCTGCTTGGGTTTCGATAATCGGCAAAGCTGTCATGCTGCCTTCGCCCAAATCGTCGCTCAATTTAGCAGCGCGTTCTAGCAAGCGAGAGTGCAGATAGAAAACGTCTCCGGGATATGCTTCGCGACCGGGAGGACGGCGCAGCAACAAGGACATTTGGCGGTAAGCTTGTGCTTGTTTGGAAAGGTCATCGTAAATGACCAAAGTGTGCTTGCCTTTGTACATGAAATACTCGGCTAAGCTAGCCCCTGTGTAGGGAGCCAAGTATTGCAGGGTTGCGGGGTCGCTAGCGTTGGCTGCTACTACGATCGTGTAGTCCATCGCGCCCTTTTCTTGCAGGACGTTGACGATGTTAGCTACTGTAGAAGCTTTTTGACCGATCGCCACATACACACAAATTACATCTTCCGATTTTTGGTTGATGATTGTGTCGATCGCGATCGCAGTTTTACCGGTTTGTCTGTCACCGATAATCAGTTCCCGCTGTCCTCTTCCCACCGGAATCATCGCATCAATAGCGGTAATTCCTGTTTGCATGGGTTCGTAAACTGAACGGCGAGAAACAATCCCCGGTGCCGGAGATTCAATCAAGCGAGATTCAGTAGTTTTAATTTCTCCTTTGCCGTCAATCGGACGGGCCAAAGCATCAACTACCCGTCCCAACATTGCTTCACCCACGGGGACTTCAGCAATTCTGCCAGTAGCAGTAACTGCCGAACCTTCTTGAATTCCCAAACCTTGGCCCATCAGCACTGCGCCGACGTTATCTTCTTCCAAGTTCAGTGCAATGCCCACGGTGCCGTCGGCAAATTCTAGCAATTCCCCAGACATGACTTTATCCAAGCCATAAATCCGGGCAATGCCGTCGCCTACTTGCAGAACAGTACCGACGTTAGAGACTTTTACATCTTGGTCGTACTGCTCAATTTGCTGGCGAATAATGCTGCTAATTTCGTCAGGTCTGATTGCTGCCATGTCAGTTATTATGTGTCAGTTGTCAGTTTTTAGTGGTCACTCGATCTTTTTGGCAAGAAAGAATAGGGATTTGGCAGTAAGAATTTGGGACTAACAACTAGAAAACAGAAATTTATTTATTCCTGCTTCCTGTTTGATTCTTCCTGCTTCCTGGTTCCTGCTTCCTGCTTTCTGGTTCCTGCTTCCTTAAGTCAGGAATTCAAGCGAATTCCCAGACGGCGCAATTGTCCCCGCAGGCTGGCATCAATTACTTGAGAGCCTACTTTGATTACCACACCGCCGATTAAATCTGCGTCTATTTTGGTTTCAATTTCTACTTGACTAGCGCTGGTCATCGCCTGCACTTTCTCGCGAACAGTCTGCTGTTGAGCGTCTGAAAGCGGGACTGCCGAGGTAACTTCAGCCAATACTGTTTGGTTTAGTTCTCGGAGCCTTGCCAGGTATTGTTTTCCAATTCCTTCTAAAAAAAGAATTCTTCCTTTGTCTACTAAAAGCTTCAGAAAGTTGTGCATCAAGGGGTTAATTTCTTCACCCGCTATTTGCTGAATCACGGCTTTTTTAGCATCCGGTTTTACCAGCGGATTGGCTAAAAATTGACGTAATTCTTCCGAACCTTCTAGCAGGCTCAGCAAGGAACGAATGTCTTCGCCGAACTTCTCTGAGAGATTGCTGGACTGAGCCAGTGACATCAAGGCAGATGCGTAAGGCTGTAAGACTTCTGTGCTGACTGTACTCACGTTTTAGCCTCCCAGTAACGCAATGCTGCGATCGATTAATTGGTGTTGAGCGCTGTCGTCCAAGCTAGTTTTTAGCTGGCTTTCCACCTTTGCTAATGCCAGAGATACAGCCGCCGATCGCAGTTGGGCGATCGCTCTTTCCCGCTCCGCTTCCAACTCTTGACCTGCTGTTGCTCTCATGCGTTCAACGTCCTGCGCTGCCTGAGCGAGAATTGCTTCTTTTGCTTTCTTCGCAGTTTCTTCAGCAGCGGCACGAATGCGTTCTGCTTCTGCTTGCGCTTGAGTCAATTTTTGCTGTTGCTCTGCTAGAGCTGCTGCTGCATCTTTTTGGCGTTTTTCTGCTTCTTGAATCGCCTCTTGGATGGCCGAACGCCTCTCTGTCAGGATTTTACCTACAAATCCGCGCCCGAAATAAAACAGCACTGCAATAATAATGACCAGGTTAATCAGGTTGGTTTCTAAAATATCGAAATTTAAACCGAAACCACCTTCGCCGCTAGCTTCTGTGGCTAGCAATAAAACAGTCCCCATGATACTCTTCCATAATTGCGCGTGCAGATTTGGTGAACCGATTTTAGATTTGAGATTGCATCAAAAATCTAAAAGTTTTCGGTCTTGCTATTTGACCAGCGACGGCCCTAATAGCTTTTCGAGAATTTGGCGGCTGAGCGCGTCTACTTGTTGTTCTAGTGAGCGCATTGCTTCTTGCTTTTGCTGCTCTATTTCTTGCCCAGCCTTTTCTCGCGCGACTTGAGCTTCTTGTTGAGCCTCAGCTACTTTGGCGGCCCCAATTTTTTGGGCTTCAGCTTGAGCAGCAGCAATTACTGATTGAGACTGCTTGCGAGTTTCTCCCAGTTTTTGCTCGTACTGCTGCGCTAGTTGCTGAGCTTTTGCCAAGCGTTCCTGGGCAGAAATTTGAGTGTTGCGAATGTAATCGGCGCGATCGTCAATTGACTTGCTGAGCGGCTTGTAAAAAATTACATTCAAGACTGCGACTAGAATTAAAAACTGCACCGCCATCAGAGGCAGCGTAGCATCTATATCAAACAGTCCCCCTTCCTTAGCCGCTTCTTCAACTGCTAGTAATACTGTCCAGTGCATCATGATTTTTTGACGGCTTCCATCTAATTCGCTTAATCGATTTTAGATTTGAGATTTTGGATTAGAATCGCCAAAACCTCAAATCTAAAATTTCAAATTATTATGCGAAGGGGTTGGCAAACAGCAGCACTAGGGCTACGACCAAACCGTAAATTGTGAGCGCTTCCATGAACGCCAAACTCAACAGCAAGGTGCCGCGAATTTTACCTTCTGCTTCCGGCTGACGGGCAATCCCTTCTACAGCCTGACCTGCTGCATTTCCTTGACCAATGCCAGGGCCGATTGCAGCTAAACCTACTGCCAAAGCGGCGGCAATTACGGAAGCGGCAGCAACTGTTGGGTTCATGATGATTTTCCTTATCTAAAGTACAAAATTGAGAGCAGAAAGTCTACAGAATTGTCGGATTTAACGGCAGTAAGTTTGAGGAGAGGAAATTTTCTTTTTCCTGCTTCATGCTTAACCGTTTTTCCTTAGTTAATCGTGGTGTTCTTCGCCGTGACCGCCTTCTAGAGCTTCACCTATGTAGGCGGCGGCTAAGGTAGCAAAAATCAAAGCTTGAATTGCACTGGTAAATAGTCCCAGAACCATCACTGGCAGAGGAACAAATAAAGGCACTAGCAACACTAGCACTCCGACCACCAATTCGTCCGCAAGAATGTTGCCAAACAAACGGAAACTTAGGGACAGAGGCTTAGTGAAATCTTCTATGATTTTGAACGGCAACATGAAAGGCACCGGTTCAACATAGTGGGCGAAATACCCCAAGCCGCTTTTGCTGAGACCTGCATAAAAATATGCTAGAGAAGTCAGCAGTGCAAATGCTACCGTGGTGTTGATGTCAGCGGTAGGAGCTCCCAATTCGCCTGATGGCAGCTTAATCAGCTTCCAAGGAATTAGAGCGCCAGACCAGTTTGACACAAAGATGAACAGAAATAATGTACCAATAAACGGTACCCAAGGGCGATATTCTTTTTCCCCAATTTGGTTTTTAGCCAAGTCCCGAATAAATTCCAGCGCATACTCCATAAAATTTTGCATTCCGCTGGGAATTCGCTGGATTTTGCTGGTTCCTAAAATCGAAACTACGACTAAAACAGCAATTACAAACCACGAGGTTAGAAAAACCTGCCCGTGCACTTTCAGATTGCCAAGTTGCCAGTACAATTGCTGGCCAACTTCCAAATTGGCGAGGGGGAAACGATTAAAGGTGTTTAGAACGTCAAGCATTGCCATTCAACGGGCTTCCCCATACAAATCGATGAGTTGAGTTTTGCTCGAATTGCCTGACCTACCTGTAGTCTAGTGCTAATGCACTTCGGATTACGTAAACCAACAGCGCAGCTTTGTAAGTCAGAAATCCCAAAAATATCGGTAAAATCTGTAGCTGATTCCACTGTGTTCCTACTATCATCACCGCTAAAAACACACCGAGCCTTGTCTTGCTGATGCGCTGATTTTGGCTGCCGATTCGTTCAACGTCTCTAGCCAACATCTTTAAGTAAACCACACCTGTGCTCGCCCCAAGCAAATAATTCAGGGCAATGTTGAGCGAGTAAAAAATCCAAACGGAGATAAAAATAATCGCCGTAAATGCAAGGGTGTACGCCAACAACTCTTGTTGGAGGCGATAAAAGTCTTGCATGGGATTGCTAGTCTCGGACGAGACTGTCGAGACTGTGCCAGCCTGAGGAATATCCTCGTTTGCTGGTGTGGGTTCGGTGGGTGTGTTTTGCGTGTTCACGAAGCTCAGAAACTAATGCAGGTAGCAGGCGAGTGCTTTGCAAACTCAGAAAAATAATACCACGCTGCGGTAACAATACTTAAAATTAAATTAATGCTTTTTTTTGATTTTGGTGTTGGGCGCTTCGGAAATCTCAACCCGTTAAATGTCCGATCGACCTCACCCTACCTCTCCCACCGCCAGACCACACTCTTTTACATATTGTTCTTCCTTTTCTCACTAAACACCTCTCACTTAGTGAGAACAAACAGAGGACGATCGGGCAAATAAATGAGCAGACTCTCCCTTCTCGCACTCTGCGGCCTCTGCGCCCTAGAAGAGTCAATTAAAACTCGATCTCATTCAATAACCTTAAACTCTTGAAGTGCCGGGATGAAATTTTTATTCTCGTGGCTCGATCGACTAAGCTTAATCAAAGCAAATCGCTGTAGCGGCTGCAAATTCGCCCACTGGGCCAAAGTAATTGTCACGCCGAGCTCTTGCGCTTTTGCGGAAACCGACTCCGGTACAGTTGCAGCATCCATCCACGGGGGATTTTCATCTACGGTCAAATCAGTTCCCGGTTTACCTGTATGTTTAATTAATAGTTGATTTAGCTGTTCTCGGTAATCGATAATTTCTGCTTGGGTCAAGCAAGGTTTCTCTACAAGGATTTGACGTTCTGCTTGGTTAAAATGATTCCAATCCTGCAACTTTAATTTAATGCCGCAAGTATCTAACTTGAGACGTACCTGCATCGGAATGCAGCGCAGAGCTTCCACAAAATCAGCTTCAAATTCAAAGAACATAAATTTAGCAATTTTAGATTTTAGATTTTAGATTTTAGATTTACTCTACAGCCGCGAGCTGGGGGCTTGTATCCCTTTTTGGATGATATTAATTGTATTTTAGATTTTAGATTTTAGATTATCGATTTACTCTACAGCCGATAATTGCAGAAAATCGAGCCAGCATTTATAATTAAATAATATTACAAACTATTGACATGGATACCGTAGACTACCTTCGGATTAGCTTGATAGACCGCTGCAACTTCCGCTGTCTCTACTGTATGCCGGAAGGTAGCGAGTTGGACTATGTATTGCAGCAGCAGTTGTTAACTCACTCGGAATTGCTAACTCTGCTGCGGGAAGTTTTTATACCCGTGGGATTTACCAAGTTTCGGTTGACTGGAGGGGAACCGCTGCTGCGCCCTGGGGTGGTGGAATTGGTGAGGTCGATCGCATCTTTGCCGGAAACGCGAGATTTGTCAATGACAACCAACGGCTTTTTGCTGGCGGGAATGGCGGAAAATCTCTACAATGCAGGTTTGCGCCGGATTAATATTAGTTTGGATTCGCTGGAACCGGAGACTTTTGATAAGATAATTGGCAGTCGGGGACGATCGCGGTGGACGCAGGTTTGGGAGGGAATTCAAGCAGCTTATCAAGCTGGATTCGACCCCCTGAAACTGAATGTGGTGGTAATTCCCGGTGTGAATGACGGCGAAATATTGGATTTAGCGGCGTTAACAATTAACCGGAATTGGCACGTTCGATTTATTGAGTTTATGCCGATCGGGAATGGGGATTTATTTGGCGATAAAGGTTGGGTAGCCTCAGCCGAATTGCGACAACAAATTAACGACAAATACGGGTTAGCCGAGTCGGGAATTCGCGGAAATGGGCCGGCGGATGTGTTTCAAATTCCGGGGGCGAAGGGCACTTTAGGCTTTATCAGCCAAATGTCCGAGTGTTTTTGCGATCGCTGCAACCGGATGCGTTTGTCTGCTGACGGGTGGCTGCGGCCTTGTCTGCTGAACGAAACCGGGCAAATTGACTTAAAAACTGCTTTACGGAATGGGGTGTCTACAGGCGAATTGCGCGATCGAGTGCGGCACATATTAGAGATTAAACCGGAGATTAATTTCAAGCAGCGAGATTCGGGAACTACTCAGGGAAATTACAGCCGCACCATGTCTCAAATTGGCGGGTGAACTGCCCGAAATCGATCGCTCTTTTTGTTATGTAGGCCAGAGGGGCGATTCCCTACGGGATAGCTGCGCTTCAGGTACTTGGGCAAAAATGGGCGATCGATTTTTGTCAACTCTGTATCGATAATTTATTTTGTACACTTAAGACATCATCCAATTTTGTAAGTCAGATGAACACCATCTCGATCGCCATTTCAGACCTGCTGATGCTGAAGCTACAAAAAGTTGCTGCTGAGATGAATGTATCCATCGAAGAATTAGTCTTGATGAACATTGAAAGCTCGATCGCGCAACGAGAAAATCCCGCAGCAAATACCGAGCGAGATATCTTCAATAAAAATGCTGAAATTTCGAGCGAGGTAATTGACAAATTTTATACTCTTGCTACGGAATGGGAAAGTGAAGTTGCGGGAATGTCTTCCACAGATCAAATGTCTCAGCATCCTGCATATCAGGAAATTATTAATATGGGATCTAAAGTCGTGCCGCTGTTGCTATCGGAACTGCAAAAAAATCCCCTTTACTGGTTAGCTGCATTGAATGCAATTACGGGTGAAAATCCCATTAAACCGGAACAAAGGGGAAGGGTAAAACAGATGGCATCAGCTTGGATAGAGTGGGGTAGAGATCGAGGCTACGCGATTGAAGAGAATGTATAGAAGACGGGAACTTGAAATTCAATGGCCTAACTTGTCTCGCACTGATTATCGAGTTACTAGCCAAAAGTCACAGGAATATAATTGCTTTGCATGGGCTGCTTGTGAAGAAGATCGCTGGTGGCAACCGATACCTGGAGAGCAATTCTATTGGCCAGAAGGCGTGCCGCAAGAGGAGACTTTAGACGCATATATTCAGGCTTATCAAACACTGGGATATGAACTTTGTAATGGTGATATATTAGAAGCTGGATATCAGAAAATAGCAATATATGTTGACTCTAGCGGTATCCCAACTCATGCAGCTAGACAGTTACCTAATGGTAAGTGGACAAGTAAACTTGGATGGTTAGAAGATGTTGAACACGAATTGGATGGATTGACAGGCGACAGGTATGGAGTTGTCGCTCAAATTCTTAAACGTGCGATAAATTAGGGAAAGGCGATAACTTTAGCTCAACCCAATTTACAAATAATTATATTAAATGCGATCGAGTGCGGCAGATATTAGAGATTAAACCAGAGATTAATTTCAAGGAGCGAGATTCGGGAACTACTCAAGGAAATTACAGTCGCACCATGTCTCAAATCGGTGGTTAAAACTCCCCTCTCAAGACTTGCTGAGCCGTCAAGCTCAACTGCGGGAACATCGGAGATACAAGCCCTTGTTCCCCTTGAAACACCCCAACTTCCAGAGACTGACCCGATTCTAGTCGGAGTACCGCTACAATTTGCTCTTGAGGGTCAACAATCCAATACTCAGGGATGCCCCGCGCTGCATATTGATCTCGTTTGCTAATGTAATCGCGATCGCGCCCAACTCTACCGGGACTAACGACCTCGACAACCAACTGAGGGGGCGGCATATCAAGGGTGATAGTTAGCCTGGTTGCTGTCAGCAAGATGTGTTCGGGCCGCAAAACCACCAAGTCGGGATAACGGTTAGCGCTGTCACCCTCTCGCAGGATAGGAACTTGGATCTCGCAGCTAGGTGCTTTGATGAGCCTGAGCGGGACGAGTCCGCTGCTAGCAAGAGTGAATAGTAGATAGTGAGCAATGAAATTGTTAGGTTAGGATTCTGGCGGCAATATTACTAACTCTCCGTCAATTAGTTCGTAGCGGTTGTCGGTGTCGTCCTCGTAGGTGAGGAACTCTTCAAAGGTGAGTTTTTGCTTGTGCGTTTGTATCATTTTTTACCTTCCACGATTGCTATAGCGATTAAGGCAATTCCTCGGCCGAGGGAAGCGGTGGCAGCAGTGATTCTAATTTAATTAACAAGCAGGGCTGCACTGTTTCAATTATATTGCAGAGAGTATGTGGCTGCACGCGATCGTACCGATGAGCGATGAGATTTAGCAAATTAACAATGTTGCGCCGCTCGATCGCAGATGTTAGGCAATTCAAGTCTAATGTTGTGCAGCCGATTGCGGAACAAAAACACTGGAATCTATGGGGTTAATTAACAATAGATACGTTATTTCTGCGCTACAGCATACAAGACATTTACGTCTAGTGAATAAACTTCATTTGTCCGCAATAATTGCAGATTTACTTGTCGGACACGCTCCCTTGCCGCTGGATCGAGTTGGTCGATCGTACCCCTGAGTCCTCCACCTAAAACCATTGTCCACCAATCGTCTGGAGAAGTCAGTTCGTAAGTGCCCACTTCTTCAAAAACCTCTAGGTTTGTCGCGCCACCTGCTTCTAGTAGTGCTTGGAGCGAGGCGGAATCACGAATCCGATCCCACGGCGTAAATTTCCTATATAAATCTGGTCGTTCAGCCTCAATTGCACTCCAAAATATTTGATTTGCAGGTTCAAATACCTTTGTTCCCCAAGAGGTAATGGCGAGCTTCCCCCCTGGACGAACCATTCGCCAAAGTTCTTGAACTGCTGCTAGCATATCTGGAACAAAGAAAATCCCGAAAACACAAACAATTGCATCAAAACTGGCGCTGGGGAAACCTAGATTTTCAAAATCGCCATATCGAAACTCAATATTTTCAAGCCCTTGTTGTCGTGACTTGTCACGTGCCAGTTCCAGAAGGGATTCGGCTAAATCTATTCCCAATACTTGTCCATTGGAACCTACACATATTGCTGCTGGAATCGCAGAAGCGCCGCTTCCACAACAAACATCCAAAACCCGATCGCCGGGACGAAGCGAAAGTCGATCGATTGTTTGTTGTCCGAAGCGATTCCAGAAAGATAAAGCTGGATCGTCAAAGCGATCGGATGCTGCATTAAACACATTTTCTATTTTGGCGATCGTCTCTTGCTTGCTAAGCATTGATTGAACTACTCCTTACTTTCAATATTTCAGTCAGTTACTCTTACACAGACTATAATAACTTTTCCATAAATATGAGGTGTGTTAGTTCGGAGATTGTCGATTCTCAGCGGAAATTATGCGAACTGACGCACCCTACAACTTTTAATCCCGTCATGGTCGCCTTGCATACCAAGCATGAATAAAAAGAGTTTGCAAGAAAAGTACAGGAGTATCAAATCCGCTGGATGCAATGATTGATGCGACTTCGTGAGGTGCTAGCACAGCAGCATCCCGACCATGAGAAGCAAGAAATTTTTCGATGTCCTCATCCGGATATTCGGCATACTTCAGCATCCGAGTCCAAACCTCACGAAGGCTTTGATAGGATGAAGCGGACATATCGGAAGCTAAATCCGCATTAATCAAGTATCCTTGAGGGCCAAGTCGTGAAGCGATTTGACTGAAAAAGTTGCGCCTCTCCTCTTGCTGCATAAAGAAGTGAGAAACCAGTAAGCAAGTCGCCGCCTCGAACGGCTCCGAGACGGGCAACGAATCGAGATAACCTTCGTGCCATGTGCAACGCGATGCAATTCCACACTCTTCAGCTTTCTGACGACAAGTGTCAAGCATCGCAGGCGCAGGTTCAACCGCCGTGAATTGCCACTGCGGAAATTCACGGGCGAGATAAATCAATTCCAAGCCAGTTCCAACGCCGACACAAAGAATCCGCGCATCAGCAGGAAGCTCAGAAAGGATCAGGCGGGTAAGTAAATGAAGCGCGTCGCGCAATGGAGCGACTTTAGCCATTCTTTCGTCGTAGGTAGAGGCGCGTTCTTCGTCGAAGACTACAGCTTGTTCTTCATTTTGCATTAGAGATTAAATAGGCGTTGCTGAATTTATGTATGATGTAGCGATCAAGAGCCAAAAACATTATTCAAAACAGGATGGAATCTTTAG
>NZ_JAUBQE010000090.1:0-14772 GCF_036701115.1 Microcoleus sp. Pol1C5
TAGATGTTCAGCCTATTTTACATTTTTTTTTGTACCCCCTTGACAATTTGCACTTTTTCTTAACTTGTCACAAATGGGTGATGGATAACGCCACATTCCACAAAGGTGGGCGTATTCGAGAACTGATTGAGACGGCAGGCTGTCAACTATTGTATTTACCCCCCTATTCCCCAGACCTCAACAAAATTGAGCAATGTTGGTCTTGGTTAAAAAGTCGAATTCGCAAAAAACTGGAACAGTTTGATTGTTTACGAGATGCCATTGAAGATGTCTTACGTCAAGCGTCCTAACTGCCTTGGCGACTGCTATACTTGTTTAATCTCTCAGATGCGATTCCGTCTTTTCCTTTGCCTTTGCGATCGCCCGATGTCGAGCCGATCGTGGATTTGCAGGCGTTCCTGAATACAGTATACAATCGCGCGGGATATGATTTTACGATCGATTACAGTTGCGATACAGTTCCGCCGCTTTCAGAATCAGATGCTGCTTAGGCGGATGCTTTGTTGCGGGAAAGAGGGTTAAAGGGATAAGGAAAGTAGATTATTCCCTGGGTGTGGGGCGGGTTTATGATAATTTTTGGTGGTTTTTGATGTCGGCGAACCGGCCCCTACAGAAATATACGGTGGCGAGGCTCAAAAAACTAAAAACACCTACACAAAACGTTACATATTTGTTACCATCGGGGCGAGTCTGTTCTCGGCAGCCTCTCTGTTAACCTTCTAAACTAACCGTTATGAGTCAACCTCCCTCAGCAATTCCCGCCTCCGAAGAGTCCGCCGAAACCCAGACAGCGCCGACAAACACTGCACCTACACCGAGTTATGTCAAGCTGGCGATGCGGAACATGGTTCGCAAGCGGGCAACTTCTCTGTTTCATTTTGCTTTGACAGCAGCCGGACTTTTAGGCGTACTCGTCGGTTTGGCTTTTCTCGATCGCTATTTCAATTCTTAATGGGGGATGTCAACAATCAGCCTCTAATTTCTGCTGATGTTTTTGATATTTCTTAATCGGGAGTTAAGCTGATTGTTCTGCCTGCCTGTTGCAATCCCTAACAGATTACTGTATCTTTCCAGCAACAGCAAAATCCCCTGCCGTTCGATCGCGCAATTGGAATTTGTAAAAAAATTGAATATATCCCTTGACAGGAGAGGAAAAAAATGTTAATTGAGGTGAACGTCGAAGACTGTTACGGGCTCGCCCAGCAGTCAGCGGACGCTTCCAACCTCCCTGAGAGTGCAGCCAGGGGGGAGATTTCAGCCGAAACCTGGGAAAATTGGTTTAGCGTTTGGCTGGAAAACCAGGAAGAGTATGTGCCAGTCGCTCCGGGCTACGAAGTCAGTCTGCGTTTAACCGCCGATACGGAGATGCAAGCCCTCAACCTCCAGTACCGCCAGCTCGATCGATCGACCGATGTGTTAGCTTTCGCAGCTTTAGAGGTAGACTGTCCTCAGTTAGAGGAAATGCAGTCATCTGAACCCCTATACTTGGGTGATATCGTCATCTCGATCGATACAGCTAACCGACAAGCCCAGCAGCAAGGACATCCCCTGAAGACCGAACTCGCTTGGCTAGCAGCCCACGGTTTTCTGCATCTTTTGGGCTGGGATCACCCGGATGAAGAAAGTCTGACTCAAATGCTCGATCAACAGGAAACATTGCTGCAGGCGATCGGTCTTACGATCCAAACAGCATAACTGAAGTTGATGGTTATTTAACAAATCATGTCAAGCGCAACATAACTTTCTGAAATTAAACCAGAACTTTAGTAAAAACTTAGAAAAGTTACTTAGACTTGATGAAGTTAATTTGAAAAGTTTAGCTTTCATTCATCTCTGTAAATTAAAGTTGGTTCTTTATGACACTAGATAGACCCTCAATTTCATCACAAGTCGCACAGTTTCTGCCCATGCCTCAAGACTCTTCTAGCCAGACAGTCCACGAGCCTAAAAAAGCCTTGAAATACAACCGAGAGCTGTCCTGGAAAATCGCATCTAGCTTAGCTACGAGTTTTAGATACGCTTGGGGGGGTCTGAGTTATGCTTTTGAAACTCAGCGCAATTTTCGGATTCACACAGTTATTGGCACTTTGGCGATCGGACTAGGGCTATTTTTGCAACTGAAACCTGTAGAAATATCTGTGATCGGCGTCACCATTGGCATAGTTTTAGCCATGGAACTGTTGAATACGGCGATCGAATCGGTGGTAGACTTGACAGTCGGGCAAGCCTACCACGAACTAGCCAAAATTGCCAAAGACTGCGGTGCCGGAGCGGTTCTGGTATCGGCAATGGCTGCGCTCATCGTCGGTACTGCACTTCTGCTGCCTCCTTTGTGGGCAGTCGTTCAAATTGCGATCGCCCGTTAGTAACTTATTGGGCGATCGCAAATTTTAGGTTTTAGATGACCAATTTGAGATTTTTAGTTTTATTCGTCTATATTGCAGCTATTTTTATCTTCGGCATCTATCTAAAATCTTGAAACCCTTGCTTTCAGACAGCGAGTTAACCTAAAATCTAAAATCTAAAACCTAAAATCTAACTTAACCCGTGATTATAGTCATCGATAACTACGACAGTTTTACATACAATTTGGTACAGTATCTAGGAGAACTCGGTGCTGAGTTGCCCGTAGCAAGCGAAGTGCAAGTCTACCGCAACGACCAAATTTCTTTAGCAGAAATTCGCCAATTGCAGCCTGCGGCAGTGGTGATTTCTCCAGGCCCGGGGCGGCCGGAAGATGCGGGAATTTCTCTGGAATTAATCAAAGAATTGGGTCCGACTTTACCAATTTTAGGCGTGTGTCTCGGACATCAAAGTATCGGTCAAGTATTCGGCGGCAAAATTGTTTCTGCACCCCTGTTGATGCACGGCAAAACTTCTCAGGTAGAACACACAGGAGTCGGAGTTTTTCAGGGCGTGGAATCGCCGATGATTGCAACTCGCTATCACAGTTTGGTAATTGAAAAGCAGAGTTGTCCAGAAGTGTTAGAAATTACGGCTTGGGTTGAAGACGGAACTATTATGGGCGTGCGGCACCGAGAATATCCGCACATTGAAGGTGTACAGTTTCACCCGGAAAGTATTTTGACGACTGCGGGAAAGCAATTATTGCGAAATTTCTTGGAACGGCTTTAGTTGAGTTGGGAATTTTGAGTTTTTGTCTGCATCTTTCGGGTGCGGAATCCACACCTGACTGTTTAAATTATCTAAATTTTTAGGGTGGGCACTGCGAACTTTACGGTAAAACTAGGGTGCACATTTTCGCATCTCAGGCGCCCACAAAAGGATACAATCCCCCAAAAATGGTCGTGGTGAACCCCAAATTTTAGACGAAAGTTCCATATCCCAGATTCATCTGTGGAGTAAATCTAAAATCTAAAATCTAAAATCGACTGACTGTGTTTTGTGGTATAACAACAAACGACCAACACCCGACAACCCCAACCACAAGATGAAACGGCGACAATTAATACGTTACGCACAGACGGGTTTGCTAGCAGCTTTAGCAACTGGTTTACCATCTGGATGGGAAAGCTATCAAGCTCAAACTGCTGATTCTTTGTCGGTTCAGTGGTTGGGCCACACTTGCTTCTTGTTCGCCGGAGGCGGTGCGAGGGTGCTGGTGAATCCTTTTCGCCCCCTAGGCTGTACCGCAGGCTATCGCTCTCCTATAGTGCAAACAGATTTGATTCTGATTAGCAGCCGATTGCTCGATGAAGGGGCGATCGACGGATTTGCAGGCAATCCCGGCCTTTTGTACGAGCCAGGGGCTTACAGGTCTAACAAGCTGCGGATTCAAGGGATTCGGACGGAAAAAGACCGTGAGGGAGGAAGGCGATTTGGGGTCAATGTGGCTTGGCTGTGGCAGCAAGCGGGCGTTAAGATTTTACACTTGGGCGGAGTTGCTGGCCCGATCGGCATTGAAGAACAAATCTTGATCGGGCGGCCCGATGTAGTGCTGATTCCCGTGGGCGGCGGGCCGAAAGCTTACACTCCGGCGGAAGCGAAGCAAACTTTGCAACTTCTCAAACCAAAGATGGTGATTCCGACACATTTCAAAACCCAAGCCGCCGATGCTGCTGCGTGCGATTTGGTGCCGCTAGATGAATTCTTGGCGTTGATGGATGGTACGCCGGTGCGCCGAGTGAATAATGACACGATTTCGATCAAAGCTGCTGACTTACCCCAAACTGGTTCGGTGATTGAGGTTTTGAGTTACAGATTTAGCGGTTGATGCCCGATTTCTCAGCTTGCGTTATAGTAAGGAAGTTTTGGTCGATCGGGGATGCAAGAGAAATTTCTCTCTATCTTAGCCTCTGGCAACCTTGCCTTTTGTCGAGATTTGGCTAACATAACAATTCATGTTCACGGTTTTATCTCATAAGGAAATGCAAGCGCAATGAAAAATCAAAATTTACCTAGCTGGATGAAACAACTGACAGGTTTCGCAGGAATAATCGGCGCTAGCGCGTTAATCGGTTTCCCGGCTTGGGCTCACATCACCTCCAGCACCAATGTTGCTAATGCAACTCAAACTTCACAAGTTGCAGGAAAGGTGAAAACCGCTGCTTCACCGGCACCCACTGGCACTACACAGGCACCCACTGGTGCTACACAGGCACCCACTGGCGCTTCACCGGCACCCACTGCCGCTGCTAAGGATATTGTTGCTATTGCATCTGGCGACGCTCAATTCAAGACGCTGACAAAAGCTTTGGGATCTGCTGGTTTGGTTACAACTTTACAAGGCAAAGGCCCTTTCACTGTTTTTGCTCCGACTGACGCGGCATTTGCTGCTTTGCCAAAAGGAACTGTGGAGAATTTGCTCAAACCGGAAAACAAAGCCCAACTTACTAAGATTTTAACTTACCACGTTGTTCCTGGTTCGGTTGTATCTACTAGCCTGAAATCCGGCGATGTTAAAAGTGTTGAAGGGAGCTCGCTGAAGGTGGCAGTTAGCACAGGCAAAGTTACTGTCGGCGGCGCTAATGTTGTGAAAGCTGATATCAAAGCTAGCAACGGGGTTATTCACGTAATTGACAAGGTGCTGATGCCCCCTGCTCCAACAAGGTAGGCTAGCGTTTTTTACATCAATTGATGTCAGATTCGGTTAAATGAAAGTGAAATAAGGACACAACATTGTTGTGTCCTTATTTGTATGGCAGGCAATTCAGAATTAATATTGATAAAGCTTTAGCTAGCTGCGGGTATCTACAAAAAAGGCTGCCAACCCTTACCCCGATAGCCAAAATCGAAGATTTCGGGATGGAAAATTTCTGCTAAAATTTCTAACGAATCAACCAATCTCGGCCCCGGTCGATTAAAGTAAGAATTGCCATCAGTTATGTAAACTTTCCCGGTTTTTACTGCTTGCAAATTAGCCCATTCTGCGTATTTAGTTATCTGCATTGCTTCGCTGCGAGTGCGGTTTAAATCAAAGCCGCAAGGCATGAAAATAATTACATCGGGATTAGCTTCTACTAGCGATTCCCATTTTAACCAAGGGGAATGTTCCCCGACAATTCCAAACAGCGAATTGCCTCCGGCCATTGCCACTAATTCGGGAATCCAGTTACCCGCAGCCATCAAAGGTTCAATCCACTCGATGCAGGCTACTTTGGGAAGTCTCTCTTTTGTGGTAATAATAGATGATTCTTGTGTTTTCGAGGTAATAGCATCGATGCGTAAATGGCAAAAGGTCGATCGCACTTTTGCCATTTACGCCCAAAGCATCAGCAACTCGCTGAATATCCGTCCATATTTCTGCTAGCAGATTCGGCTGCAAAGAAATAATTTCCGGCTTGCTATTTACCAGCGTGCTTACTGCTTGTTCAACCTCTGTTAGAGAACAAGCGCAGACTTCACATTGAGCTTGAGTAATAATGTGAGTCGGCTGCAATTTTTCCAAAGTATCTATTTCTACTTTATACACGCTGAGCGCATTTTGCAACAATTCTGTCACGCGGTTGTGAATTTCGCTGCTAGTTCCTTCGGGATTGAATTTAGGCTGAGTGCAAACAGGTAAATTTTGGATTTCTGGGGGATAATCGCATTCATGGGAACGGCCCACAATTGCATCGGTTAATCCTAAAACTGCTACAATTTCGGTGGCACTGGGAATTAGAGAGATTATTCTTGGTTGGTTCATTGGTTTTCTATTTTTTACCGCTTCGGAAGCACAGGCGTTACAGATTTAAAAGCACAGGCGTTACAGATTTAGAAGCACAGGCGGGACGCCCGTGCCACAATAAAAGGGATTGTTAAATTTTTAGTTTTTTTAAGAATTGCAAATCTTGCCATGCTGGAATGAGATTACCTTGCATCAGTTCCGCTACACCGTTTAAAACTCTAATTTCCGGTAGATTGGAGTTGAGAGCGAGTGCAGGTTTTAAGGCTGTTTGAGCGGCTTTGGGATGCCAGCCGTACAGGTGTACGAAAGCGAGATAGGCGTAAGCGTAAGGGTTTTTTGAGTCGAGTTGAGTGACTTTTTCTAAGGCGGCGATCGCACTTTTGACATTCTGCTGCAATACTCTAGAAAATGCCAAAGCATAAGCCAATTCTAGATTATTTGGTTCCTGCTGCAACCGATATTCTAACGCTTGTTCCGCTTGCACGGTATAATCTTGAATTGGATCGTACTGATTGATGCGCCCAATCTGCTCGAACACGGGTTCTAAACCTGGCAATCCTTTGGGTAAATTAACCGCCATCACCCGTAATTGAGTCACTAAATCTAACTCAGGCTTATCTGTATTATCCTCGTTTCCCGACTCTGCCTGAGAACGCATATCCAGAGGCTCTGGCTCGATCTTAACACTAACTGCCGGCACATTAATCGGATAAGTTTCCCCGGTTTTCCGATTTAGATAAGTAGCTTGCAGATTGTAAGTTCCCGGTGCAATATTAGCAGGAGGAAGCATCGCGGTGCGATCGACAACTCGAAACCCCACAGCAAATTTATCCGCTTCCAGAATCCCCGGATGCAAAGTCGCCTGGGCGATCGCGCGATCGTGTAAAATCCTGAAAGTCTGTCCCGGTGGAATATTGCCAGACTGCTGATTTTGCCACGTTACCAACACTAAACCAGACTGCAACTGCTGCCAAGGCCCAGACCAAGTATAAGTAACCGGCAGCGCGACTCCGGGAACTGCTTTTGCAGCGACAGTAACTCGATCTAATTGTACTTGCGATCGCGCTTCATTCAACGGCTGTATTTCGACAGGCTGCACTCGCTTGCGATAAAGATTTAAATTAGTATAATCTGGCAAAACCCAAGTTTTATCTAACTCAAACTTATCACCTTTTTCAATTGCCGACACCGCTGCATTTTGAGCTTTTTTAATCCGTTCGCGAATCGAACCTTGGGGGCCACTTTTAGTTACGAACCAAGAGAGCGATCGCACATCTTGCGGCACTTGTTTTAAATTCGTTCCCACCTGCCGCCCGTAAACCTGAAAATTCGCCAAAGCACCGTAAAAATTCAAATTATGCTGGTTAATTTCCGGCGTCGAAGGCAACACGCCTAAAGTAGATTGCAAATAAGGTTCCTTATCAATAATTTCTGCAATTACCTCTCGGTGCGGCCACTCTTTCCCCAAGTAAGGATAGTTAGAATTGCCGGGACTGATAATTTGAACTAAGCTATGTCCAAAAGCACCTCCCAGCGGCAAGATATGGAACAGCATCGCCAGAATTGCCAAGCCAATTGTACCCCAGCGAATTTGTCGTCCCCACCGAGAAGGCCACAGGGTTAAACAGTATGCTAAGAAAATAGATAAAACTGGCAAATAAGGTATCACATATCGGTCGTCTTTGTTGATATTTAGAGAATTAATTAAATAAGCTCCCCCCCAGAAAACAGCCAGCCAGCGACAGGAGTTGAGATGCAAGATTGACGAACTATTTTGCCGGCGACGCCAATAAAGTATCAATCCTACTAAGGGAACAAGTAACAGAGGCCAAGAAATGTGTTCCGGTAAGTGTTGACCGTAGTAAATCCAAGCGTCGATCGTATTGAGGGCCGGATCTCCTTCGGCGATCGCAGAATCCAGCGTTGCCCGTTTTCCCCCGGTCAAAATTAACAGCCAATTGGTTTTCGCCCACGGCCCAAACACGGCCACCGACAGCAACAAACTACCTGCTAATTGACCTAATCTTCCCCAAGCTTTTTGCCGCACAGCACCCACAGCCAGCCACACAATCGGGGTAAACAGGAATAATACGGTAGTGTGTTTAACTAATATTGATAAACCGAGAGAAATTCCAAAGGCGATCGCCCAAAAGAAAGACGACGGGGAGAGCGGGAGAGTGGGGGAGGGGGAGAATTTATACTTTTTCTTTGTTCGTTCCTCCAACAGAGTTCTATCGGTTACATCAGTTAAATCCTTTACCGAACTTCCTTCTTCCTTCTTCCTTCTTCCTTCAGAAGCCTTCCACATTGTCAGACAATAGAAAGCAAAAGTAATCGCCGCAGTGAGGGGATAGTCGAGCAAAAATTGCAAGCGGAACCGATAAAGTCCCGGTAACAAAACGCAAATTGCAGCGGCCCACAAACCGACTTGCCGGTTAAATAATTGGACGCCCAGACTGTAGACTGAGGCGAGGAGAATTGCACTAAATAATAAATGAACGAGGGTTGCTCGATCGCCCCCAGTACCGAAAACCTGAAGAAACGGAACCGTTAAGATGTATGCCAAGGGCGGAATTTTCGTCGAAAGCAGCCAGAAGTTTGTCCACCACTCCCCGGAAAACCACTGAGGATGCTGCAACGCCTGCAAGTATTTCAGGGTGCTAGTCAGGTAATCTGCTTGATCCCACGCCGGGACAGATCGATCGAGGGCAAACCAGAGGCGATCGCTAATTGCCCCCAGCAGCCAAATTATGCCCAAGACAAGCAGACTCTTGCCCTCGCTGTCCCGATGTTGCTGTGCCATTGCGATTGTTGGATTTTAGGTTGCAGCTTTTAGCTTACAGGTGGGCGGTTCCGGGCGATCGAAAATTAATTTGAAAAAGTGCTTGCTAAATTTTGTATGTGTCTGCTAAGATAGTAAAGCGCGAAAAAACAAGCCGGGATAGCTCAGTTGGTAGAGCAGTGGACTGAAAATCCACGTGTCACGAGTTCAAGTCTCGTTCCTGGCATCGCAAAGCCCTCACAAAGTTGAGGGTTTTTTTTTAGGAAAAATGCGGGCAATGCAGCTAATCAAGATGTAGGTTTGCCGGTGGCGGAGTGACAACCCCGCCGGAAACCCAAACAGAGCTGATATTTGACCGACTTGTGCTAAAAAAACATAGGTCATATCAGACAAAAATTACACTCGAGTATAATTGTCAGATTAATAAGTCCAGTTTTGCTTGGTCTGCAAGCTATAGGTTCCATCTTTCACATTCACCCGCTCAGGAATCAGATCTAAATCTCTAAACATATTTGCCTGGTGCTGTAGGGCCGTGAGTGATTGGTCGTCGATCGGGATAATAGCGCGTTCGGCACTACGTTGCTGTAAAATTTCTACAATGGATGGATCTATTTGATGGTGTTCTGCCAATCGCACAGCAGCTTCTAATTCCTGTTTCTTAGCCCAAGCTCCCGCTTCATTTACCTCTTCTAAAATCACCTTGAGCAAGTCGGGATAGTCGCGTACCAACTCTGGAATCGCGTAGTAATAGGTGGGAACTTCTAAAGACGCTTTGTCACCAAAGATGCTCTCTAAGTCTGCAATCGAGCGCCCTGGATAAGCACTTCGGACTTGAGTTGTCGTGTAGGGAACCCAAATCACCCAAGCATCGACCTCACCCGCGCGGAATAGGGGCAGCGCCTGTGGCTGGGTCAGATAAATTGGCTCAATGTCACTAAACTCTAATCCTACTTTTGCCAGTGCTCGCACCAGCACATAATGGGCGCTTGAGCCTTTGTCAAAAACTATCTTTTTACCCTTCAGGTCGGCAACCGTCTGAATTGGCGAATCTTCTGGTACTAGAATCGCTTGACCTTTGGGAGCAGTATATTTTTCTTTAGCCACCCGCACAAACACATGATCTGCTGCTTGCGAGAAGATGCTGGCCGTACCACCGCCACCGCAGAAATCGATCGTCCCATTGCTTAATGCTTCTATCAGAGCAGAAGCTGATAAGAAGCTTGTCCAAGTAACAGTCAGCCCAAATGGTCGCAAACGGCTTTCGAGCAAACCTTGAGCGCGCAGGACTTCCAGATTTGTCATACCCTCTGGATAACCGATTTTAAGTTGCTTGAGCCGCCGCGCTTGTTCAGCTAAGGGTGTGTTGCCCGAATGAGCAGAACGGTTAGAAAACCAGCGATCCAAAACTACACAGAAAAGTATGCCCCCCACGAACAGTCCCACCGTTTCTAGTAACCGGATTGTTGAGTCTTTAGGCAATTTGACCTGATTTACCTGACTTACTACAGGGGAGACTACATTGCCAGAGGCAGAAGCGGCAACAGCATGACTGTCAAAAGCCAGACTCAAGACCAAAACCGACACCAGGCCGATACAAAACAGACCTGCAAACCGATAGGCGGCAGATCTGCGAGTGGCCGACGAACTGAGCGACCGTAAGATATTTTGACCTGCGCCTCTAGGCAGAAGGTCAATCAAACGGCTAATCATAATGACTCCTTTGATAAACACAGGTGATGGACATTCTTGGATGAATTGAAGATGGGGCTCAAGTCAAAGCACCGCTTGATACGGATAAACTACCAAAGTTGCTCGCTTGTTACACCCAATATGCGATACTCACGTTATCATACCGAGATTATGGTGATTTTTCACAGGGTTGAGAAATCTGTAGTTTCGGCGATCGGATAGGTGTTGAGTGAGAGATGGTAATGGATTGGTTAATTGCAACAATTAAGATCGGACTGGCTGTGGCTGTCGCAACAACGTTTGACGACAACATTTATCTGACGGCTTTCTTCAGTGAGGTTAATCGTACTTTTCGTCCTAAACACATTGTGGTGGGTGAGCTTCTAGGGTTCACTGTATTGGTGATGATAAGTTTAGTTGGTTTCTTGCTGGGGCTAGCAATTCCCTCAACTTGGACGGGGCTACTGGGGATTCTGCCGATACTGATTGGCTTGAATAATTTACTCAACCTTAACAAGGATGATTCAGCCGAAGATAAGTCAGATAATCTGAAAAGAAACTCTAAATTTCGCGGATTTGATTCTCGGCAGCGATCGCTCTGGGAAATAATTCGCGATCCGCAGACTTATCGCGTTTCCGCAGTCACGATTTCTAACGGTGGTAACAATCTTGGCATCTATATTCCCCTATTTGCTAGTAGCAGCATTCAAAATCTGGCTGTGATCGTACCGATTTGCTATTTTTTTATTTGCTGCTGGCTGTTTATGTCCTATACTCTGACGCATCTACCTGGTATTGCTGTGGTACTCAGCCGTTATGCGAGCAAGTTTTTCCCTTTCGTGCTGATGTGGCTGGGTTTCAGAATTCTGATGGACAGCGAATCCTATCGTCTTTTTCTACCGAACGCTTGACAGACAAAGGCGATCGAAGCACTGAAAAAATCCATGACAACAGTACCATTCCCTACAATAAAGGAAGAAAAAAGACTTTAACATTATAGAATAATACCAAAAAAAGCGAGGCTGTAAATCCCAAATTAGTGGTCTATCAATTTAATCTCCTTGCCATTCCCGATCTTGCAGTTCCTTTTGAGGGAGTAGAGACGTGGATTCTATTTCTTGCCGGGTTGCTGTTGTGACTTCGCAGTTACTATTCAAGCAATCGATCGGGAGTTGAACGGATGGAGAGGTAAAAATAATCTCTGTATCGCTGGTTGTGCTAGTCATTCATACCCACCAATCCATTATCAACAGTCCGTCCGGAAAATACTTGTTGATGGCAACGCCATCAAGCATCGGAGTGACAATAATCATTCCCTGGACTTCTTGGCAACCCTGCTCGGATTTCAACCATTGTTTTTGAGTTTTGTGCTGGTTCTGGGGGCTTTGGGTGCTGCTTGCATTACTGCCGCCGAGAATGTGAAACGAGTGTTTTGCATTCTCGTAAAATTTTATTTGTCAAGGCGCAGCACTTATGAACTTAGACAGATATTCCTAATTTTTTGAGCAATTATCGGCTTCAGTAAGCTAGCCACGCGAGATTGCCGCTGAGTGTTCAGCGATCGCTTTACTTATCCTCCAACCTTCTAGTTGATATCAATCTATAAAATAGTTAAAGTTTATAAATTGCTGCAATTACCAACTAGAGAATAAAGATAGCTGTGCTTCTCTGAGTTCCTTGTCCGTCAAAAAATCATCAACTCGATTAGGCGCAATATCGCCGTATCAGCCCTAATTTCAAATCCCATAACTTGACTCTGCAAACTCAGAGCCACAATTACTGTAGTATCGGAACCCATAAATGGACTTAAAACAATTTCGTTTAAATTCGATGCAGACTTGATGATTCGATCGACGATATCAGTCAAGCTCATGCAATATTAAGGAAATATTTTATTGACAAAGTACAATATTTATTGTAATGGAACTAAAAAATATTGTCAAACTCATCTGGACTGGGAATCGCCCTGTCGGAAACAAAAGGTTACAATCACAAATAGATTCTATTTCCATAACATTACTGTTTATAGCTTGAACTCCTCAGTGCCAAATAACAACACCTCAACTCAATCCTTTCAATTTGACTCAATTGACAGCGCCCTCGCAGACCTCAAAGCAGGTCGCATGGTGGTAGTAGTCGATGACGAAAATCGCGAAAACGAAGGCGACGTGATTTGTGCCGCCCAATTCGCCACCCCCGACAACATCAATTTTATGGCAGTGAACGCCCGGGGTTTGATTTGTCTGGCTTTGAGCGGCGAAAGGCTCGATCGCCTGGAACTGCCCCTCATGGTCAGCAAAAACACCGACAACAACCAAACTGCCTTCACCGTCAGCATCGATGCAGTCAACGGCGTTAGTACCGGTATCTCGGCCGAAGACAGAGCCCGCACCATCCAAGTAGCCATCCACCCGGACACCAAACCTCAAGACTTGCGCCGTCCCGGTCACATTTTCCCCCTGCGGGCGATCGACGGTGGCGTCCTCAAACGCGCCGGCCACACCGAAGCTTCGGTTGACCTCGCCAGACTCGCTGGCCTGTATCCCAGTGGCGTCATCTGCGAAATTCAAAACCCCGACGGTTCGATGGCGAGGTTGCCCGAATTAATCGAGTACGCTAAACTCCACAACCTCAAAATAATTAGTATTGCCGACTTAATTAGCTACCGACTCAAGCACGATCGATTCGTCCGCCGCGAAACCGTCGCCAAATTGCCCACTCAATTCGGCGATTTTATGATTTACGCCTACCGCGACACCCAAGACAATTCAGAACACGTTGCTATTGTCAAGGGCGACCCGGCAGAATTTAAAGACAAACCCGTGATGGTGCGGGTGCATTCCGAATGCCTAACCGGCGATGCTTTGGGTTCCCTGCGCTGCGACTGCCGGATGCAACTGCAAGCGGCACTGAAAATGATCGAAAATGTCGGTTCTGGCGTCATCGTTTACTTGCGCCAAGAAGGTCGGGGTATTGGATTGGTAAATAAACTAAAAGCTTACTCGCTGCAAGATTTGGGATTGGATACGGTAGAAGCCAACGAACGGTTGGGATTTCCCGCCGACTTGCGAAACTACGGCGTCGGAGCACAAATGCTCAACGATTTGGGAGTTAAAAAAATTCGGTTGATTACCAACAACCCGCGCAAAATTGCGGGTTTGAAAGGTTACGGGATTGAAGTAGCCGATCGCGTCCCCTTACTAATTGAAGCCACAGATTACAACTCGATCTATCTGGCAACAAAAGCCGAAAAACTCGGTCATATGCTACTGCAAACTTATTTAGTAACAGTGGCGATTCAGTGGAACGAAACGAAGGAAGAAGGTAGAAGCCAGAAAGCAGAAGGAAAAGAGGAAGATTCGGCAATCCAAAATCGGTACGAACACCTCGAAAAACTGCGGCATTTGGCGGCTAACCAGCACTTGCTGCTGCAAGAAGAAGCGCGGCCGGTGGGAATAGCCCTTTTCGGAGAAGGCTCCCTCATCGTTCATCTAGGCTTCGATCAAGCCGGACTCGCAGCCCCCGATTGGTACAAAGATCCAAACCATCCTTATGTCAGGGCGATCGGTCAAATTTTGGGCGAAATCAGCACTGAGCCGAATTTGCAAACATTAGAATTCATGGTTTCCTCCGGTGCAGATCCGCTCAAAACCCTGCAAGTCCAGCTCGATCGCGAGACATTCCTTTTGTCGGAATTAGCCGGAATTTGCGATCGGCTCGAACCTCAAAAAATCTACAGTTTTGCTCCTCTTGCCTGAAGGCAGAAGGTAGAAGCCAACCCCCCCTACCCTAGCAGGGGGGAAGGCAGAAGCCAAGAAAAACTGTGAATTTCAGAACAATACTTGTTGATACCAGCATCTTCCTTTCGTCAGAAAGCACCTACCAATAAAAACACTGAATAACAATGTTGATTGCAGTCTAACCAGTCGATGTAGCGAACAGTTGAGAGAGAATCGTCGCTGCATATTTATATTATTAAGCATTATTAATACTCATCAAATTATTCACTAGGACTTTTAGTTAATGTTAATTTTTTTAGACATTGATGGTGTACTTATTCCTGACAGAAGAAATGAAAAATCGAGTTTGCAAACAGATACAGCACTTTGCGTGACTAAAAGGTACAGTAACAGCAGTGAGCAAAATAATTTTCGATTTGCTTACTTGAACA
>NZ_JAUBQE010000091.1:0-14063 GCF_036701115.1 Microcoleus sp. Pol1C5
AAGTCTTTCTTTGTCATTTTCTATAACTTTTAATATCTTCACAACCTTACTTGCAAACGAAAAGCATTCGTCACCGTAGTGAAGAATCAGCTCAATGTCATCCCCTACTTGTAAGCCCAGATTAAAATTGTACTTAGCAACTTGCATAGACCAATTGACTTGTTCTTTGTCTACGTCTTTGTCTACGTCTTTGTCTACGTCTTTTTCTTCAAGAAGGGAAGGAATCATTACAAAATACTGAAACATACAGCTCGCTCCTAAATATATTAAAATAGTTTAGCTATGAACTTATTTTCTTTCATAGTATTTAAGATTTATTTAATTATTCAAATCAGAAAAATTATAGAGAATAAGAGTTTTATTTTTCATCAACTCTACGGGTAGCACTTCCAAGTCTTAGATAGGAAAGTTGCGTTTCCCCGCCTAGATTTTTAGTGGCACACCCGCCCTGTCACGGCGGAAGGTGTCAGATTAGCGACTAGGTACCAGCAGAGGCTCCGACTGTTGCAGAAGTGCGATCGCAAGGAGTAATTAATTTAATTTCTCTCCTAAATCCAGAGAAATCCCAAAAACTGCATTTTCGATGTTCTCCTGTGAAGGCGGAAGTATTTCAAATCCATGCTTCTTGTACCATCTGACAAGGTTAGGATTATTGTTGATGTCTTCTTGAGTTAGAGAACCGCAGATTCGCTTAATTCCCCGCTGACGAGCTTTCTTTATCGCAAACTGCAACAGGTGAGTTCCCAGTCCCCTGCGACGGTAATCGATTGGCTTGGGTTCAACTAGCAGTCTCAAAAGAGCTGCCCCTAAGTGCTCTGGAGCGTGAATTACATCGTCGCGAATCAAGATATCGCCTATCACCAACTTATCAGGTGGATAAAAAACGCCTTCGAGCCTACCAACTTCGCTGTTGCGGTACAAGAGTTTGGCAATAAAATATGAGTCTTCGTCCCCGTTTACTTGCAGGCGGTACTCTCGTTCTTGGCTATCGCGAATAATCATCTGATCATTGTTTTCCGATGAACTTTCCAACATCATTTATTTTTAGAATACCCGATAGCGATTGTCGCTCACCGAATTTACGATGACCCTTATTTCCCCTTGACCCCGCTTACCCACCGCATTAAGAAATACCCCCGACCGATGCAGCAATGCAGTATTTGCGGCAAACTTTCTGGTATCGGGTCGGGTATACACCAAGCATGAAGATAGAGGGACACGGGCAGGCCAAGATATTCACGCAAGAGGAAATCGAACTCTTGTTCAACGAAGGTTTGCAGAGCGATCGCGACCGCGCCCTCTTTGGAGTTTGTCTCTACACGGCTTGCCGCATTGCCGAAGCGTGCAGCTTGAAAGTCATCGATGTTTTCACCCCGGCGGGCGCCATCCGCTCCGAAATGATCGTCCGCAAAGGCAACACCAAAGGCAAGCTCGGCACCCGCACTATCCCGATCATTCAAGAGTTGAGGCTGCTGTTGGAAACCTACAAACATCCCGAACACCCCTACCTGTTCCCCAGCCGCCACCTCAACCACCGCTGTTCGCACGCGAACCCGGAAGCCGCCTCTCACCTGTTCCAAGAAGCTTGCGATCGAGTTGGCATCATCGGCGCTTCCACCCACAGCCTCAGAAGGTCAGCACTCACTCAGATGAGCAACGCGGGTATTCCAGTGCGGATTATTCAAGAAATCAGCGGCCAACGCAACGCCAGAACAGTTGCAGCGCTACGAAAGAGGTTAGGTCAGAACAAGTCAGAGGAGCGATCTCTTCACTTTCCATGCTTTCTAACACTGGAAAACGCTCGTTACCCCGTTGGCAGCGGTCTGCTAGTTTATGACGATCGCCCCCAACCGCCGCGATCGCTCCATCTCCGCCTACCAGTGCAGTAATGCAGTAAGTTTGACCGACTCCGTTGTCGGGTCGGGTATAAACCACAGGTCGCACGTCAACGGTCACGTGAAGTATGGGTGGGTCGCGAGTTCAGTTTGCTTTATCGAGCGAGCGATAAAGAGTTTGTAATTGAGAAAATTGGCGTTAAGAAAGCTCGATCCGATCGGTATTTGTGATATGACTGAAATAAAAGAAGTTTGCAAGCTAACTCACGATGAGGTTATGAAGGAATGAATGTTAACAGCGCCGCTCAACTTCTGCAAACAGGCTTTCGCACAGCACTAGGAGCAAGCAGCGCGATCGCGGAACTGCTCCATAACCCGCAAAAATTAGTAGACATCCTCGCACAACCGCCACGCTCGCCAGATCAACTCCTCCAAGACCTTGCTACCAGAGGCGAAAGCATAGAACAAGAAGCACATAAATTTGGTGAGACATTTTTATCGGGCGGCAGTAATCATTCAAAACCTCCACAATATATTGAACGAGCTAACGAGCAATGTTTTCTACAACCCTACGATATCAAAGGCACAAACCTTTATGGATTTGTGTTAGAAAGTTCTTTGCCTCAACTCCAGAATTTGTGCGACAAATACCTCAATAATTTAACCAGCGGACAAATCGAGTACCGCCCTGCCACACACTATATCCTACTAACCTTTGGAAGTATAGACTCCCTGGCTTCTAGAGAAAAGCCCGATCGCGACAGAGGTTACATCGACGAGCAGGAAGTTGTGATTTGGGTCTTAACTGCGGTCGGTCAACAACGTGGCTCCATCTTTCAAATAGACCGCTTTGCTTGGTTCGTACCTTACATATTCGTCAGCAATTCACCAGCTTTAGCTTCAGGTCGGGAGGTTTACGGCATCCCGAAAGAGATTGCAAGCTTCAACATTCCCTCAATCGATCGGTTACAAGACCCCTTCAGTTTGCACACTTATACGTGGAAAACTTTAACTGCTCAAACAGAAGCAAAATGGGAACAGCTAATCAGAGTATCGCAGAAAAATGGAGGTAGCGAAAGCCAGTCACCTAAAATATGGACTAGCTATTCAGAAGCAGTTGCAGAAATCGCCCAATTATTTTTCGGCAGCGACAGCATCATGAAAATTCCGGGCTTAAGCCTGCCACTTAACCTGCTTGAATACCTGTTGCAATATCGGCTAAATGCAGAAATTCCTGTAGTCATGCTCAAGCAGTTTCGCGATGAAAAAGACGGCAAACAAGCTTGCTATCAAGCGATCGTAGAAATTCCCATGAAAGTGTCCAAATATCACGCAGGGCGACTCCTCAGTTTTGGTTCTACTGGTGGTTCTCAATTTGAGGTCACAATCTACAATTTTGCCAGCCACCCCATTGTCACAGAATTGGGCTTGCAAAATGGCGAACCAGAGCCAGAACAACCAGTAAACATACAGCCGAATCTGGCTTTCTGGCTCAACTTTGATTTCACAGTCGAAAATGGTACTGCGGTTTGGAAAGCGCATTCTTAGGTTAGGCTTTTTCTTTCTAAGTCAATTTGTATAGGGGCAGAAATTTTGATTCCTTTTTGTAATCATAACTACTTGCCACCTCTCTTGTTGTAGGATACATTATTTACCAGGATTTACGACGCACTGAGGTCTCTGGGAGGCAAAGGCGCTTCAGGACTCAATATCTTAATACAATCAGGGGAACGAAGCATGATAACGTTTTATCTTTTGCACGAACAGAAGAAATACCTTGAAGAGTTCATGAATAAAGTTTCTCGGTCTTTTGCATTGGTAACTCCTTGTTTTGAAGAACCGTTAGATGCTTTTATGGCCACGGCATATCTGATTTTTCGCGTTGCTGACAACATTGAAGATTGCCAACAGTCCTTTAGCTGGCAGCAGGCTCGTTTTGATGAATTTCAGCAACTGCTAAAGGAACCAGCTTTTGCCTCTAATATTTTATCTAGCTGGTCGTCCGAAAATTGGCCGGGACTCGATGCCGACCAAAAGCAATTAATGAATCTGGAAAATGGACTAATGTTATGGCAAATTTATGCACTAATACCAAACGATGCTAAAGCAATTATTCATGGCTGGGCTTCTGCAATGGTTGAGGGAATGAAACAAGTGCTAGATCACCAACAGGCTCCTGTTATGGTAACGCGCAATGGGATCAGTCTCCCAGCCAAAGAAAACGACTACAATCGTTATTGCTATTTTGTAGCTGGCATAGTTGGTCATATGGGGACAGA
The DNA here is from genome assembly GCF_036701115.1 of Microcoleus sp. Pol1C5. Lineage (NCBI taxonomy): Bacteria > Bacillati > Cyanobacteriota > Cyanophyceae > Oscillatoriales > Microcoleaceae > Microcoleus > Microcoleus sp. Pol1C5. The sequence goes on from NZ_JAUBQE010000091.1 coordinate 4,115, forward strand.
GTTAGCTATCAACCATTACCAATTCAACTTAGATGTTGCAGCTTGCCTTCTAGCAGGTTGTGAAACCTGTGGCGAAGCATTGCAAAAAACAAACATTATCAAGGATTTTCCTGAAGATTTGGCTAATGGTATATGCTATTTACCTGATGTATGGATACAAGAAGTCGATGGTTCACCACTCTTGCTGAAGGGGGCTCCCAAGAGTTGGACGCAAAAAGTTATTACAAATGTGATGGTTGAGCTAAATAAGTCTGTCGGTTATATAATGAACATTCCCTATGAAGCTGTAGGCTATCGCTTGGCTAGCTTAATGTGCCTACTTCCTGCTTACCAGACGCTATTGTTTGCAGCGCAGCAACACGATCAATTATTCACAGCAGATCATTCCGTGAAAATCTCTCGTAGTTGCTTCTCGCAGTGTATTGAAGATGCTAAGTCGATGGTGCGTGATAATGATGCACTACTAAAATACAGTCAGGAATTGCAAAAATCTGTAGAATATGAGTTCAAATGAAAAACAGGGTTTGGATGCAGCTAAATTAGAAGATTGATCCACTACTTTTGCAGGGGAAAAACAAATCATGGCTGAAACTATGAAAAAAAAGAAAATCGCAATTTTAGGAGGAGGTATGGCTTCTCTTACAGCAGCTTTTGAACTGACAAGTCAACCTGATTGGCAGGAAAAATATGAGATTATACTCTATCAAATGGGGTGGCGTTTGGGTGGCAAAGGCGCGAGTGGACGCAATATGAATGCCCAAGATCGAATTGAGGAACATGGCCTACATATCTTGATGGGAATTTACGAAAATACCTTTCGAGTTATGCGTCAGTGCTATCAAGAATTAGGACGGAGTGAAGACATCCCGCTTGCTACCTGGCAGAACGCTTTCAAGCCACACAATTTCATTGCATTTCCTGAATATATCAACAAACAGTGGGTACTTTGGCCGTACGACTTCCCAACAAATAATTTACTGCCCGGAGAAAGCGATAAATTGCCCTCTGTTTGGGAGTCTGTTTGCTTGCTAGTCGAGTTTATGGTCGATCAATTTAAGAGTTCATCCTACTTATTTAGCACTCTGTATGACGGCGACAATTTATTGGATTTTACAGGGATTCCAGAGTCGATAAAATCTCTACTGAAAGAGATGAATATTCACTTAGAAATTCCTAATGTTCCTTATGAAATTGGCTTATTATATATTGCTCAAAAATTAGTTCAGGAATTGCCGCAAGATCCTAAAACGCACCGAGCTATACAACACCATGCTTTGCTTTGGTGTCTGGGTCAATTCAGAAATTGGCTTTTCCGAATTGTTGAGGAAATAATAGAGGCGCACCACAAGTTTCGTCGCCTGTGGATACTTGTAGATTTAGCATACACCATCATCCAGGGTGTAATTGTGGACGGTATTATCTTTGATGGCTTTAATGCTATTGATGACTATGATGTCCGGGAGTGGTTGAGTAAACATGGGGCTTCAGAATTTAGCGTCAATTCGGCACCAGTGCAGGGTCTCTACGACCTTGTATTTAGTTACGAGAACGGTAATGTCAATCAACCAAATTTAGCGGCTGGAGCTGCGCTTCGTGCCTTTCTACGCATGACTCTTACCTATAAGGGTGCGTTTTTTTGGAAAATGCAATCTGGTATGGGAGATACAATCTTCGCACCACTTTACGAGGTACTCAAGCAACGGGGTGTTAAGTTTAAGTTTTTCCATCGTGTCAAAAATCTGGAGCTTTCTGAGGACAAAAAGATTATTAAAACGATCCAAATTAGTCGCCAAGTTACGCTTAAAAACAATGTTTACGAACCGCTTATTGATGTTAACAAACTGCCCTGTTGGCCGAGTTCTCCTCTCTACGATCAGCTTGTTGAAGGGGAAGAACTTAAACTCAGGAAAATTAATCTAGAATCGGCCTGGATGTCGTGGGACGATGTGGAGGATATCGAACTCAATGTAGGAGAAGATTTTGATTCTGTGGTTCTGGGAATTTCTCTAGGAGCACTAAAATATATCTGCCAAGAGCTAATAGAAGCTCGCAAAGAATGGCAGGAGATGGTAGAGAAGGTCAAGACTGTTCAAACCCAGGCACTTCAGCTCTGGCTAAAGCCTAGCTTACCAGAATTGGGCTGGATGATGCCTAATCCTGTTATAGATGCTTATGCACATCCCTTTAACACTTGGGCTGATATGAGCCATCTCAATGTCTCTGAGGGTTGGTCTTCAGAACATTATCCAGGTAGTATTGCTTATTTTTGTGGTCCTTTGGAAGAGATAAAGGAAATTCCAGCCTTTGTAGATCATTCGTTTCCTGACCAAGAAATGAATCGGGTCAAAGAAACGGCTCTTAAGTGGTTTCAGCAAAATATTGCGATTTTATGGCCTAAAATAACCCTACCCGAAAGTTCAGATATTCTGAATTGGAACTTACTTGTTGACTCAAAAAATGGTAAGGGTTTAGAACGATTTAATTCTCAGTTTTGGCGGGCAAATATTGAGCCTTCTGAGCGTTATGTAATGTCTCTCAAAGGAAGTACAAAATATCGCATCAAACCTGACGCCTCCGGCTTTAATAATCTTTATTTAGCTGGTGACTGGACACTTAATGGGATTAATATTAGCAGTCTTGAAGCAACTGTTACTTCAGGTATGCAGGTATCGAGGGCAATTTCTGGTTTTCCTCAAAAAATTGTGGGTGAATCAGATTTTTAAATTTTGACTGTAAAATGAAGAATCAGAATTATATCTAGGTAATATCTTGCGGTAAAGTCATAATATTTTACTTTCCAATCAGATGCTAAAACTTCCGGGCTACACAAATTTTCAAAAAATTAATGAAGGCGTGAAAACAGTTGTTTATCGGGGGCTGAAGCTTCAGAACCAACAGTCTGTTATTGTTAAGCTACTAAACTCTAAGTATCCACATCCTATTGATGTTGCTAATTTAAAGTATCAATATGAAATTGCGAAAAACTTAAACATTCCAGGAGTTGTTAAGTGCTTGGGGCTGGAAAAACACCAGAACAGCTTCGCTTTAATTATGGAAGATTTTGGCGCTCAATCTTTAAATTACATCCTTGCTTCTCTCAAGAACGATTTTATCGGCTTTCTCCGAATAGCAATTCAGTTAGCGGAAACTTTAGGGCAACTCCACAAACAGCAGATCGTTCATAAAGATATTAAGCCGCCAAATATTATTATCCATACTGCAACTTGGGTGGTTAAAATTATAGATTTTAGCATTTCTTCTCGCCTGGGCACAGAAAACCAAACAATTAACAATCCTAATTATCTGGAAGGCACGCTAGCCTATATATCCCCAGAGCAAACGGGCCGGATGAATCGGTCGATTGACTATCGTACCGACTTTTACTCCTTGGGTGCAACCTTTTATGAAATGCTGACAGGTTCCCTACCTTTTGCAGCTACTGACCCAATGGAATTGGTTCACTGCCATTTAGCAAAGCAACCAGTTCCGCCGATTCAGTTAAATCCAGAAATTCCCCAAACGGTTTCTGACATCACGCTCAAACTATTAGCCAAAACTGCAGAAGAGCGATATCAAACTGCTGAGGGACTAAAAGCCGATCTAGAAAATTGCCTAACTCAGTTACAGGAATTCGGCACAATTTCACCATTCATTGTAGGGTCTAAAGATTTATCCGGTCAACTGCTGATCCCGCAGAAGCTCTACGGCAGGGAAGAAGAGGTAGCTGTATTAATGGAAGCGTTTGAACGAACCAGTCTCGGCACAGCCGAAATGATGCTGGTCAGCGGTTATTCGGGAATTGGCAAATCTTGCTTAGTGAATGAAGTTCACAAACCTGTTGCAGCCAAGCGGGGGTATTTTATTGCTGGTAAATTTGACCAGTTTAAGCGCAATATTCCTTACGCTTCACTGATTCAAGCTTTCCAGTCACTCTTGCGACAGCTATTAACAGAAGATTCTGAAAAAATAGCTGTTTGGAAAGAGAAGCTTTTAACGGCACTGAGTCAAAATGGTTCTCTAATTATTAATGTTATCCCCGAACTTGAACTAATTGTCGGTCATCAGCCAGAAGTACCACAACTGAGTTCCCATGAATCCCAAAACCGCTTTAATCGCGTTTTTCAACAGTTCTTCAAAGTCTTTTGTCAACCCGAACACCCCCTCGTTCTTTTCCTAGACGACTTGCAATGGGCTGATTCAGCATCCCTCAAATTAATCCAACTGCTGATGAGCGATCGCGACAGCCAATATCTGTTAACGATCGGAGCTTATCGGGATAACGAAGTCAATCCAGCTCATCCCTTGATTCAGACATTAGAAAAGATTAGAGAAAGTGGGGCTCTCATCAATAATATTACTGTTAAACCTTTACAGCTAAACCATGTCAGGCAGCTAATTGCAGACACGCTCAACGAATCTCCCGAAGCTAGCCGTATAAAATCTTTCTCAGAACTGCTTTTCAATAAAACCCAAGGCAATCCCTTCTTCTTGACTCAACTGCTAAAAGTGTTGGATTCCGAACGACTGCTAAATTACGACACTTTTATCGGTATTTGGCAGTGGGATATCGAACTTATTCAAACCATTGGTATTGCGAATTGCAATATCGTTGAACTGATAGCAAAGAATATCCTCAAGCTACCAGCATCAACGCAAAAAGTCTTAAAATTGGCGGCTTGCATCGGCAGCACTTTTAATTTAAGCGTTTTGGCAATTGCGAATGAAGAGTCAGAATCAGTTACTGCTTCTGATCTGTGTCCGGCACTTCAGTCTGGTTTAATTTTGCCTCTAAGTGGAAACTACAAAATCCCGCTAGTTTTTCAACAGGAGGAGCTACGCGAACTTATTCTCAGCGATTCCAGGGTTGACTATAAGTTTTTGCACGATCGCGTGCAGCAAGCCGCTTATTCTTTGATTCCCGAATCCGAGCGAAAATCGACTCATCTGAGCATTGGTAAACTTTTGCTGCAAAATACCAGCCCTGAAGACAGAAAAGAAAATATCTTTGCTCTGGTCAATCAACTTAATTTTAGCGCTGACTTAATAGTTGGGCAAGTAGAAAAAGATGAACTAGCTTTCCTAAATCTAATTGCCGGTCAGAAAGCAAAAGCAGCGACAGCTTACGAAGCTGCTGCCAGGTATCTAAATATTGGTTTGGAACTCCTTGCTGCTAATAGCTGGCAGAGTCAGTATGAATTGACTCTCAACCTCCATGTAGAAGCCGTAGAAACAGAATTTTTGAACACCAATTTCACTCACTCTGAACTACTGGCTGAAGCTGTTTTAAAAGAGGCAGAAAACCTACTTGATAAAGTGAAAGTCTACGAGCTAAAAATTCAATCTTATGTCGCTCAGAACCAGCTCATTAAAGCTATTGATACGGGTTGGAAAATATTGTCCATGCTGGGGGTTTCTCCCAAATTGCTAGCAGCCGGGAATGCCTCTGTAAAATTGCCTTCGCTGACAGATTTGGAAAATGTTCCAGAAATGAACGATCCTGATAAGCTGGCGGCGATGCGGCTGCTGATGACTATCTCAGCTCCCGCTTCTATTGCCAAGCCTGAGATGGTTTTGCCCATCGTATTGACTCAAATTAATCTCTGCATTGAAAACGGTCATTCAGCGCTAGCAGCTTACGCTTACAGCATTTATGGCTTGCTCCTATGTGCAGCACTTGGAGATTTAGAGACAGGATATTATTCCGGTCAGATAGCTTTGAAGCTATTAGAGGAATTTAATGCTAAAGAACTCACAGCTAAAGTATACACTCTGTTTAACGTTACTATCAGACATTGGAAAGAACACGCTAGGGAAACAATAGATGCTTTGCAATTCGGGGTTCAAAGCGGACTGGATACTGGAGATGTAGAATATGCTGGCTATTGTGCTTTGAACTCTTGCGCTCATATATTTTTAATTGGCAACTACCTAGAATCTGTAGAGTCGCGCCAAGCTCATTATCTAGATTTACTGCTGAAACTCAAACAAGAATTTGGACTCTACTACATCAAGATATGGAGGCAGCTAGTTTTGAATCTTTTCCGACCTACAGCTGACAAATGTTGTTTAATTGGCGAGAGCTTTGATGAAGTAGAAATGCTGCCGATCTTAGAAACAGCAAATAACCAGATATCTCTTTTTGCTGCCTATCTTGCTAAATCAATTCTATCTTACTTATTTAAAGAGTTTGCTGCTGCCGTTGAAAATGCTTCAATCGCTGAAAAATATAAAGCATCCGCACCCGGACACATGACGGTTGCCGTTCACAACTTCTACTATTCGCTAGCTCTTCTGGCTCAGTATCCCCATGTACGAGCTCAGGCTGAATCTGGGAGGGAGAGCGAGCAACAAGAAGCTCTGGCTATTGTGGAGTTGAATCAAGAAAAAATGAAGGGCTGGGCTTACCATGCTCCGGCTAATTATCAGCATAAATACGATCTGGTTGAGGCAGAAATAGCGCGGGTGAAAGGGCAAAATTGGGAAGCGATGGAGTATTACGATCTCGCCATCGCGGGAGCTAAAAAACAGGGGTACGTTCAGGAGGAAGCTTTAGCTTACGAACTGGCGGCTGAATTTTATTTAGGGGCTTCAAGAGAGGAGATCGGTCAGACTTACATGGCATCAGCATACTACGGCTACGCTCGGTGGGGAGCGAAGACTAAGGTTGCAGATTTGGAGTCAAGATATCCTCCGCTTCTTTCTCTGATATCTGCTGCTAATAACGCCAGCTTTGAGAAAACTACATCTACGGAAACTACAAATTTTACAAATACTACAACAGGTAATTCTTTCCTCGATTTAGCAACAGTAATGAAGGCTTCGCAAGTTTTAGCGAGCGAAGTTGTTTTGAGTAAATTGCTAGAAAAATTGCTAAAAATTCTGATGGAGAACGCTGGCGCCCAAAGCGGTTTTTTAATTTTAGCAAAAAATGGCAACTTGTTAATAGAAGCGTCTGGTTCTGTTGAACGAGATCGGATAATAGTACAGCAGTCGCTTCCAATCGCTTTCAGTCAGGATTTGCCACTGTCTCTAATAAATTATGTAGTCCGAACGAAAAGAGATGTTGTTTTAGATGATGCCGGGAGGGATGAACTATTCAAAAATGATATTTATATTGTCAAAAACAATACTAAGTCTGTTTTATGTACGCCTATTATTAATCAAGGTACTTTAATTGCTGTGCTTTATTTAGAAAATAATCTGGCCGCAGGTGTTTTCACAGCAGAAAGGCAGGAAGTTTTAAAGCTTCTTTCTACTCAAGCTGCGATTTCTTTAGAAAACGCTTTTCTCTATAAAAAATTGTCGGCAGCTAATGAAAAATTGCAGGAGTACAGCCAGACTTTAGAGGCGAAAGTGCAAGATAGAACGCGGGAAGTTACAGAAAAAAACGCGCTCCTACAGCAGGAAATTAGCGAGCGAATCTCTACTGAATCAGCTTTGAGGCAGTCAGAAGTGCAGTTAAAAGAACAAGCAGTTCAGCTAGAAATTGCTCTGATCGAATTGCAGCAGACTCAGGCTCAAATGATTCAAACTGAAAAAATGTCAAGTTTGGGACAGCTAGTTGCAGGAATTGCTCATGAAATTAATAATCCGATTAATTTCATTTATGGCAATCTTACTCACGCAACTGAATACATGCAATATTTGCTGCAAATAATCAATATTTACCAGCGGACATACCCGATTCTTACTCCTGAATTGGCAGCAGTAACAGAAGAAATTGAACTTGATTTCCTCCAACAAGACTTGCTGCAAATTCTGAAGTCGATGAATGTTGGAGCCGAGCGCATCCGCAATATTGTGATAGGTTTGCGGAATTTTTCGCGCCTTGCAGAGAGCGAGATGAAGCGGGTTGACATTCACGAAGGGATTGAGAGCACGCTGCTGATTTTGCAGCACCGCCTGAACTCAGCGGTAAAGCTGGGGGATGGAGATGATAGCGGCGACGAGGGAGGCATTGGGAGCAGAGAAATCCAAGTTGTTAAAGAATACGGGAACCTGCCTTTAGTCGAGTGTTCTGCTGGAGAACTCAATCAGGTGTTTATGAATATTCTAGGCAATGCGATCGATGCGCTGGTACAGTTGGACAACCAACAGTGTCCAACGCCTGCGATTCGGATTCGCACAGAGGTAAAAGGCACTAGCGCGATCGTCTCAATTGCAGACAACGGACTTGGAATGAGTGAATCAGTCCGCGTTAGGGTATTCGATCCCTTTTTTACAACTAAGCCTGTAGGTTCGGGGACTGGTCTGGGCTTGTCTGTTTCGCACTCAATTATCGTACAAAAACACGGCGGTTCGCTAACGTGCATTTCAGCACCAAGGCGGGGAGCTGAATTTGTTTTGGAGATTCCGCTATCACAGGGTATATAGACGTTATGCTAGTACATGATTTAGTTGAGTTTTGAGTCCAATTTGGATAGAGAACAGTAACAGCAGGTTGTCAACCAATTTTAGAAGTGCATCCGACCCATTTAGTATCATTAATCCTACTACTTTGTTAAGCTAATTGCTCCGATGGTAGTAGTGCATAGTAATGGTAAACTTGAGGTCAGAACCCTGAAAAATTTCAGTCAAGTCGATGAATTGTCCTAAGTGCCAATCAACCCAAATCATCAAATACGGACACACCCACTACGGTAAACCTCGATTTCGCTGTCTTGCTTGTGGACGGCAGTTTGTGGAAAATGCTACTCGAGGGCCCATAGATGAAGCAACTCGTAAGTTGATTGATAAACTGTTACTCGAACGCTGTTCTCTGGCAGCCATTGCACGAGTAACGGGTGTATCTGAGCGCTGGTTACAAATGTACGTCAACCAGAAATTTTATCAGACCCCCAATCTTGGTGGAAATCACTAAAAAAAACCAGGCCGGCTGACGATTCAGTTAGACGAGATGTGGTCATTCGTTGGTTCCAAAGATAACAAACAATGGATCTGGTTAGCCATTGATGCAGACAGCCGTGAGCTCGTGGGGGTATTCATCGGCGATCGTTCTCGTCAAGCAGCCAAAGGGCTTTGGCAATCATTACCGGCAGTTTATCGCCAGTGTGCTATCTGCTACACCGATTTTTGGGAAGCTTATGAGCAGGTGCTACCAAGAAAGCGGCATCGAGCCGTTGGCAAAGAAACCGGAAAAACCAGTTATATTGAGCGCTTCAACAACACCCTGCGCCAGCGAGTTGGGCGATTGGTTCGTAAAACCTTGTCGTTCTCCAAAAAATTAAGCAATCACATCGGTGCGGTTTGGTACTTTGTCCATCATTACAATGCCTCCCTACGGTCTTAACCATTACTATGCACTACTACCGCTCCGATAAATGTGACCTTTGCACCTTTACCGCGTTAGCTGCACTTGGGCTAATTTATGACGATCGCCCTCACCCGCCTCGTTAAGAAATACCCCAGAACGGTGCAGCAATGCTGCAAGTATGCAAGACTCTCTGGTATCGGGTCGAGTATACACGCCAAGCATGAAGATAGAACGGCACGGCCAAGCCAAGATACTCACGCAAGAGGAAATCGAACTGCTGTTCAACAAAGGTTTGCTTTCTGAGCGCGATCGCACGTTGTTTGGGGTTTGTCTGTACACCGCCTGCCGGATTGCCGAAGCTTGTTCCCTGGAAGTGATCGATATTTACACTGCCAGAGGTACAGTCCGACCTACAATCAACTTCCGCAAGGGCAACACCAAAGGCCAACTCCAAACCAGGACGATTCCCGTCATTGAAGATTTGCGAAGTCTCCTGACATCTTGGAAACCTAACGCGGGTCAGACTTATTTATTCCCCGGCCGCCACCCGAACCATCATTGGAAGCATCTGCACACTAACTCAGCGGATCAGATTTTGAGAGAAGCGTTCGAGCGAACCGGCATCGAGGGAGCCTCCACCCACAGCTTCCGTCGCACCGCCCTGACTCAGATGAGCAACGCCGGAATTCCACTGCG
>NZ_JAUBQE010000092.1:0-13789 GCF_036701115.1 Microcoleus sp. Pol1C5
ACAACTTTGTGTCGCTGAGCAAAACCTTCCCTCTTACAGGATTACAGAGAAAGTTTGCGAGCGCGTTCTAGCATTTGACGATCAGCATTGGCAAGCTAGATTGAGCCAAAAAAGCAAGCCAGATTTAGCGAAAGCCTCTTTAACGGCACTCATATGTCTCCACGTCAAATAAAAAGTCACTGTACAGTTGATATCGTTTCCGGTTGGATGGGAATGATAAAGTCAAGGTCAATAATTCCTCCTTCCCCCGCTCCCCACTCCCCACTCCCCATCATTCCGGTGTAACCGGAAAGGAAAAAAATGCTAAGATCACTTGAAATTTTCAGCGATGGTCGCATCTACGAAATAAAAGACGACCTAGCCGTTAAAGTCACGGAGACAAATGGACAAGTAAAAGCATTAATTGATGCTTTAAAGTTTAGCGTGGCTAAAACATACAACATTCATCCTCCAGACGAACAACCGCCTGATGTGACAGAACGCCGAGGTTCAAAGCATATCAATGAAGAAGGCTTTAAGCTTCTGACTGCGTTTGAAGGATGTGAGCTGACTGCTTATGATGATGGCGGTGGAGTTTGGACAATTGGTTACGGACACACTGGTGAGGATGTTTATGAAGGACTGACGATTAGCCAAACACAGGCAGAAGAATTGCTGAAGATAGATTTAGAAAAATTTGAATCCTTTGTTGAAGACACCGTGGAAGCTCAGCTCAATGACAATCAGTTTTCTGCACTGGTTTGCTTCTGCTTCAACGTCGGCCCAGGAACAGACGGTTTTGGAGGTTCAACTCTTCTCGATCGTTTGAACCAGGGAAATTATCAAGGAGCAGCTAATCAGTTTCCTGTGTGGAATAAGGTAAATGGTCAACCCTGGCTAGGGCTGACACGCCGACGATTGGCTGAACGAGCACTGTTTTTGGGAAAACCCTGGCCGTCATTCTTAACCTATGAAGGAACAGCCGAAGAAGTAACAGGGGAAACAATCGCAGAAGCACCTCGCACTTTGAAACTCACCGAACCCATGCTCCAAGGTGAGGATGTTCGTCAAGTACAAAAAGCTTTGAAAGCCGCAGGAATCAATCTTGAACCTGATGGATTCTTTGGCAACGGTACTGACAAGGCAGTGAGGCAGTTTCAGCAGCAGAAAGGGCTAGCGGCGGATGGTGTTGTAGGTGCCGAAACTCGAAAAGAATTGGGACTCTAACATACATTGTGTAACCAAATTCAAACAGATTGGAGAAAACCATGACAGACTCAAGCCATCTTTTATTTAATCAACCTGTAATTGTCGAAGCCTGTGAAGAATTTGTCCAACGGGATCGATTGGAAGTTAGAGGCAGTTTCCCCGGATTGCTCAAAGATGCACCGATGTCTTCGACTGTGGTGGTCAATGGCTTATCCCAGCAGTTGATATCTCAACTGCAATTGATTGTGCCAGATACCTTTGTCAGTTTTGATGACCTCAATGTAGACTTGCTGGATGCAGCCTTTCCCTATGTACAATGCCCAGCAAAACAAGCACTCCAGAAAGCGATTCAAGATCGAGGTCAAACGATGCAGGTCAATTCAGCCTACCGCACTATTGCTCAGCAAATGCTGCTGTATAACGATCGCTTCAACAACTCTAATCCTGTAGCTGCGCCGGGAGCCAGCAACCACCAAACTGGATTAGCGATCGACATTGAAGATGCAACAGGCTGGGAAGTTTATTTGATGCGGTATGGTTGGAATCCATTACCAGGCGATCCACCTCACTTTGACTACCAAGGCGACGGCACGATCGATCTTCGCAGTCAATCAATACTCGCATTTCAGCAACTTTGGAATCAAAACAATCCTCATGCCAAGATTAGCGAAGATGGCGACTTTGGCACTCAAACCGAGGATGCACTTAATCGATCTCCTGCTTCAGGGTTTTCTAAAGCACCGTGGGATGACAAACCCAGAACGTTGCGATTGGCCGTGCCCAGAATGGAAGGCTCGGATGTACTCCTGCTCCAGGAAAGTTTGAAAAAAGCTGGCATTGTAGTTGGAGCTGATGGTGAATTTGGACCGGGGACAGACAAAGCTGTCAAGGAATTTCAGCAAAAAAAAGGGTTGAAACCAGATGGAATAGTCGGTCTCAAAACCCGTGAACAAATGGCTTAAGGTGTTCGCAATATAGTCAACAGAATTTTGAACGGAAAGATACGTCACTGAAAGGGTAGAGTTTTGTTAAAAGTTGGAACTAGCCGCTCCAAAACTCTGCTTAGGCAATAATATTCTTGTACAGTGCCTAATTAAATGACATCGAGACAATTTTGGGTCGCTGAGCAAAACCTTCCCTCTTACAGGATTACAGAGAAAGTTTCCTCAGCGTTCTAGCATTTGGCGATCGGCATTGGCAAGCTAGATTGAGCCAAAAAAGCAAACCAGATTTAGCGAAAGCCTCTTTAACGGCACTCATATGTCTCCACGTCAAATAAAAAGTCACTGTACAGTTACGATCCTAACAATTTGCTAACTCCTGGTCAGGGTATTTTTTAGCGACTGATTGGCCTTCTCACTTTGGTATTCCAGATGAAGATAATTTTTGGACTTGACTGAGCTTGACAAATTACTTGGTTTTTGGTTTTAACCGAAACGTATTGACCCCACCCTACAGCCAGTTACCGATGAGGATAAAGGGTACTCGTTTTTGCAAATATATTCACCAGCTTAGCTCGGTTATTAATGTCAAAATAGTCGCTTGATTCAATCTATTTCAGCGTTGTGAGTTTACACAACATCAATTCACTTCTTAGAGTAAGAGTAATTTCAAATTACCCAATGCACAATTGTGCAATGATAACTACATTAAAAAGCAACACCAAATACAGACTTAAGCACTAAACTTGGCACAAACTACTCTAGTTTTATCCAATATACTTATTTATCGTATTACTACTACCAACCACACGCTCACCAGAAAAACCAAGGAGAAAAAAAAATGGCTTACAAACTGGTTACTTTGGCAACTGTACACAATATTGTCACCAAAAGAACGGGAGGCTCGCGCAAAACAAATTGAAACCTTGAAGCAGATTGCAGATAGCGCAAGCTAGTTAACCAAATCTTGAATTTAAAGATGCGTTACTGAACTGGCAGAGCTTTCTCAAAAGCTAGAACTTGTGGCTTTAGAATGCTGGTGCGGCAGCAACGCTTTTGAAAAGAGACACTAAACAAGGGAAGTAAAATGACTGACCAACCTGAGCAAAGACCTAACATTCATGCTCTCCTAATTGGGATTAACTACTACAAACCCAACCGCTTGTATCCAAACCTTAAAGGGTGCGTGCGTGACATTAACTTAGTAGATGACTACCTCAGACGAACGTTACAGATTCCAGCAGAACGAATTTGCAAGCTTACTTCTCCAGATCGAGAAGACTCAACTCTTTCAGAAGTTAGAGCTGGAAACGAACCAGATGTTTTGCCAACCTACGAAAACATCGTCAATGCGTTTAAAGAAATTACTGAGAAAGCTCAACCTCAAGAGCTGGTTTACATCCACTACTCCGGTCATGGTGGGCGTGCAACTACCATCTACTCTGAGCTGAAGGGGGATGGACAGAAGGATGAGGGAATTGTCCCAATGGATATTGGCGAACAAGAGGGGAGATACCTGCGGGATATCGAGCTAGCTACATTGCTAAAACGCATGACGGATAAAGGATTGCGTGTCACTGTCGTTCTGGATAGCTGCCATTCCGGTGGTGCAACTCGCGGTGATTGCGCTATTCGCGGCTCACAGGAGGAGGATACGGCACCTCGTCCCCAAGATAGTCTGGTAGCTTCTCGTCAAGAATTGTTCGACAACTGGCGATCGCTAGTTGAAGGATCGAACCCCACTACCTTAATTCCAGAGTCCGAAAACTATGTAGTGCTGGTAGCCTGTCGTCCAACCGAATATGCGATGGAGTATGCGGTGAATGGAAAAGAGCGGCATGGTGCTTTAACCTACTGGATGATTGACACCTTGAATGCTATTCCTGGCACGCTGACCTATAAAACCCTGCACGATCGCGTTAGTGCCAAAATTCAGAGCAAGTTTCGCGACCAACTACCAATGTTGTTGGGAGAAGGCAATCTTTCAGTGTTTGGTAGCGATCTTATTGCTAATCAATACACTGTTGTCGTCATTGAGGTTGATGCCAGCCAAAAGCAGGTGAAGCTGAACGCAGGATTGGCAAACGGCTTAAGTAGTGGGACGCGATTTGCTATCTATCCACTCAACTCCTCATCCTCGGATCTGACTGATAAACAGAAACAAGTTGCGATCGTTGAGGTTACGAAGGTTGAAGCATCTAGCGCGGTTGCCAGGGTTTTGGCGGAAGCAGATGGTGGTATTGGAGTTAAGGGGCAGATCGAGGCAGGTGCGCCTGCCGTTATGTTATCTGCACCAGTGGATCTAGTTCGTCGAGTTCGCCTGTTCGATCGGAAAAAACTTGGGGATGCAGAAGATGAGCTGCCGACTCAGGAGCTGGTGGATCGACAAAAAGATGCTCTGGATAAGGTTCGGCAAGCTTTAGCGGAGAATGGTTGGGTGGTTGAAGAGAAGGGAGAGGAAGAAGCCCATTATCAGGTAGCGATCGGTCGGCAGGGTGAATATGAAATTTGCCGTGGAATGCCGATTAAAAACTTAAATCCTGCTCTCTGGCTCGGCGATCCTGAAGCACCGAAAGAGGTTGTCAATCGGCTGGTTCACTTGGCTAAGTATCAAGCAATTCAAGAATTAGACAACCCAGAATCTGAGTTAAAGGATTGTCTTGAACTCGTGTTGCTAGACCAGAACGAACAATCTTTGCCTGACCAGAGCAATATTACGTTGAAGCAGGGTACGCCCGTGAATCTCCGTGTCAAAAATAATTTTCACCAAGCGCTTAATGTAGCCGTGCTCGATCTTGAACCAACTTGGGAAATCTCACAAATTCCCCTGCAAGGAATGGATGCTCCTTTCTATGAATTAGCATCTCAGGAAACAGCAGACACTAGATTACGCTTCAAAGTCTCTGAGAGCAAAGGGTATGAGCGACCTAATGAAATTCTCAAACTATTTGCTACTCGCGGGCCTGCTGACTTTCGTTGGTTAAGACTACCGTCTTTAGATAAGAAGAGCGAAGTGCATAAGGCAGCAACTCGTGGCATTCAGAGCGCATTGGGCAAATTACTGGAAGCAGTTGGTGAAGATCCCAATGTTTCACCATCCTTAAATCGTGCTGCCGTGTACGAACCCGATCCCAAGGCTGAATGGGTAACAAAACAAATTCAAATTACCATTGAGCCGTAACGTTTTAAATCGCAAGGTGCAGAGCAATGACAAGATTCCTTGTTCTATTTTTCTTGTCTTGTTTGAAAACGGAAATAGGTGGGTGTATCACTAGGAGAAATTAAGATGACTCGCAACCTCTACGCAATTCTTGTTGGCATTGATGATTATCCTGCACCAGTTTCCAAACTGGATGGCTGCGTTAACGATATTAATGCAATCGAAGACTATTTGAAAACACGGGTTGATAGTAGCCAACATGGCAACATAAAGACGCTACGGAATGCCGAAGCTACCCGGCAAGCAGTTATTGATGGCTTTGAAAAACACCTAACTCAGGCGGGTAAAGATGATGTTGTGCTGTTTTATTATAGTGGGCACGGTTCGCAGGAACCTGCATCTCCGGAGTTTTCGTATTTAGAGCGAGACGGCAAGCTGGAAACGCTTGTATGTTGGGATAGTCGCACCAGCACCAGGGATTTAGCCAATAAGGAGTTGCGTTATCTGATTGCTAAAGTCGCTGAACGCAATCCACACATTGTCATAGTACTGGATTGCTGCCATTCTGGTTCTGGCACGAGAGATGTAGAGTACAAGCAGAAAGTTCGTCATACTCCCGCAGATGAACGACCCAGAAAGATTGAAGAATTCATTTTTGCTAATGATGTAGCAATTGTAGCACTCCGGTCTCAAAAGTACGGAAATACTTGGGACTTGCCAGAGGGACGACATGTGCTGTTGGCAGCTTGCGAAGATCGGGAACTGGCAAGTGAGTATTCCGGTGATGGTAAAACGAGAGGTGCTTTTTCTTACTTCTTGTTGGATGCGCTGAACAAAACTAATAGTACTCTCTCCTACCGGAATTTTTTCAAGGAAGTCAGTTCTCGTGTCCGCAGCCGTATCAAAAATCAAACTCCACGATTAGAAGCCAATAATCCTGAAGATTTAGACAATCTTTCATTTTTAGGTGGCTCAGATATTATTAAACCTCGCGAGCCTTTCTTTACCTTGAAACATAATGGCAAGGATTGGGAAATTGATGGGGGAGCCATACATGGTTTTCCTAAAATTAGCAATATTTCGATTAAACTTGCGCTTTATTCTCAAGGCAGTACTCCAGAGCAGATGCGGCAACTGTCTGAGGCAGTGGGTGAAGCTGAGGTTATTGAGGTACTACCAGATAGAAGTATTGTCGAGTTCACCCAAGAGCCTACAAACCTTACAGAAGATATCATACTGAGAGCGATCGCTATCAGTCTGCCACCTCCGACCATTGGGGTTTATCTCGAAGGCGATTCAGAGGCATTAGAACAAGTGCGGCAACAACTTCAGAGGGTGAGTCCCGGCGAGAAACCCTCGCTTTATATTCGAGAAGAACCGGAACTGGCTAAAGCCCAATATTGCCTTTTGGCAAAAGATGAGCAGTATGTAATTACGAAACCATCAGATGATCGCCCGTTGGTAGAACCCTTAAAAGGATACGAAAAAGCCTTTAGGGCTGTGAAAAATCTGGAACACATCGCCCGTTGGACAACAACGATTGATTTGGCTAATCCAGAAAGCCAAATTCTTGCCAATGCGGTCAAGGTTCAGATCTATCGCAATGGCGAGGAGGTCAAAGAACCCCATCTGCGGCTGGAATATGAGTACAGAAACGGTAAGTGGCATCAACCGACATTCCGGGTTAAGCTAACCAACACCTACGAGCAACGGCTCTTCTGCGCCATTTTGGACGTAGCGGAAGACTATTCTGTGAGTGTGCCACCTTTATTCCATCAGGGCGAACTGTCCTACAAGGGGGGTTTGTGGATTGAGCCAGGAGAAGAAGTTGATGCCGCCATTTGGAACGGCAATCGAAAAATAAGGGATGATATCCCTGCCAGTGTGGCAGACAAGATTTGGAAACAGGGAGTTACCGAATATCAGGATGTTTTCAAGCTAATCATTAGTACGGCAGAGTTTGATGCCAACCTTCTTTGTCAGGATGATTTGTCATCACCGAGTGTTGAGTCGAGTGACAGGAGTCGAGAGCTTCCAAGTCGCCTCAATACACTCAATTGGTTGATGTACCAAATTCAGTCCCGACAATTTGGTGTTGTTGAGGAGATCGATGATTGGGTAACCAGTCAAATTAGCATTACGACGGTTCGACCTAAAGATGCGGTTCCACTCAATCCCCAAGCTTCTACCGAGCTCTCCTTTGGTGTGACAATTGAGCCCCACTCCGGTTTACGTGCAGAGGCTCGCCTATCGTCTGTTCTACCATTAACGCGAGATATAGGCAGCCGCACTTTGCCAACAATTTTGGGTGACTACACGCAGCCCTTCCAGTTCACCGCTAGCCGAGGAGTTGATTCAGGGTTAAGCGTGCTGGAGTTGCAGGTGAATGATCGTGAGACTATCAAGAGTGTGACTCCCGAAAACCCATTGGTTGTGTCGGTTAACAAGTCTATTACTCAGAATGAATACATTCTTCCGGTTGCCTACGATGGGGAGTTCTGGCTGCCTTTGGGACAGGGGAAAGGGAAAGACAGTAAAACCGAGATTCGGATAGAACGGATACCGACACTAGATAGTGAGCAAACATCAGGTGAGAAGAGACGCAGCCTCGGTAGTGCAATCCGAATCTACTTCCAAAAGGTAATATACGAAAACCTGGGACAGGAGTCTCCCTATCCTAAGCTCAGAATTGCCCGTGTTGCTGAGGATGGAACTGTCAGCTATGAGAAAGACGAGCAGCAGATCAAAGCAGCGGTAGCGAAAGCCCAACACATTGCCCTCTACATTCACGGCATCATCGGCGATACGGAAAGTATTGTGCCGAGTGTGCGACAAGCCAAAGTGATGGTGAATGGGCAATCCAAATCCCTCACTGAGATTTATGACTTGGTGCTGACATTTGATTATGAAAACCTAAACACACCCATTAAAGAACTTGGCAGGCAACTCAGGGATAAACTGGCTGCAGTCGGATTGAAACCCAATCATGGTAAAACGCTGCATATCGTGGCTCACTCGATGGGCGGATTGGTTTCTCGCAGCTTTATTGAGCAATGGCAGGGCAATCGAGTCGTACAACATCTATTTATGTTGGGGACTCCTAATGCTGGCTCACCTTGGGCTGCCGTGCAAGACTTGGTTACTTTCGCACTTGCGGCTGGATTGAATGGTTTGTCTTCTGTGGTATTTCCTGCGAAATTACTGGCCGATCTGGTGGCATTGATTGAGGAGATCGATGTCAACCTGGATGAGATGCATCCGACCAAATCGCAATTTCTCCAGGAGTTGAAAGACTGTGCCGATCCGCAGTGTTCGTACAGTATTATCGCTGGAAACACTTCGCTGATTCCTCAACAAGAAGAAGCGATTAATCGACTTCAGGCGGCTCTTCAAAGAACCTGGCGTCGAGCCATTGAGTTTCCTTTCATAAAGGAGGCGAATGATATTGCGGTAACTGTGAAGAGCATCGTGAGTGTACCAGAGGAGCGATCGCCTGTGGCTTACATTCAGGATCGCGTGGTTTGCGATCATTTATCATACTTCCGACATCCCGCTGGTTTAGATGCCTTAGCAAGGGCTGTGGCGCGGGCTTTTCCTGATTATTCGGGTCCAACTACTCCTCTAACTACGCCTCATCCTCCTCACCCAAACCCAATTGCTCCAGGGGGTAATACAGGCAAGGGAACCCCTTCATCTCCATCGCCTCAGCCGCCAGGAAACTCTCCCGGTGCTTCAACAAGTCAACCCAGTGCGCGATCAACCTCAGAAATTATGACTTCACCAACGGCTCAATCAGAATCAGGGTTTGCGAACAGCTATGCTGCGGTTATCGGTATCAATAAATACCAGTCAGGAATTCCGCCACTGGGAACCGCAGTTAACGATGCTCAGGAAATCGCTGAAATTTTGGAGAGTGAACACAAATATACGCTAATTTCGCCATCAAAGTCAGACAGTCAGGGTAAGAACAAGGCGTGGCTAGATGGGGATGTAACGCTAAAAAACCTCAACGCTCTGCTCAAAACTCTCAAAGATACGGTTGGTTCAAACGATCGCCTCCTGTTCTATTTTGCAGGACACGGCACTGCTATCAACAGCGAGGACGGTCCACAGGGTTACCTGATTCCGCAGGATGCCAAATATAAGGATATCACCACATATCTATCCATGAGCGAGTTGAGGAAATTACTGGCTCAACTGCCCTGCCGTCACTGTTTAATTATTCTGGACTGCTGTTATTCAGGTGCTTTCCGGTGGTCTAATACACGACAGTTTGGTCATGTCAGGGAGATTTTCAAAGATAACTTTGACTTGTTCATTAATGATCCGGCATGGCAAGTTATCACTTCTTCAGCACACGATCAGACGGCTGCTGATGAGATGGTACTGAAGAATAACCGTGATTTTGGAAATGCAGATCACTCCCCCTTTGCTATTGCTTTGATGAAGGCGTTAAGAGATGAAGCCGCCGATACATATCCCCCAGCTAAAAATGACAAGCCAGCAGGCGATGGAATCATTACTGCCGATGAACTGTATCAGTATGTGCGATACCAAATCGAGCTAGAAACAGCTCAACGTAACAAACGTCAGACTCCTGGGTTATGGATAGTAGACGAAAAACACGACAAGGGCGTGTACGTTTTTCTCACAAAACACTTCGACAAAACGAAACTGCCTCCTGCTCCTACTCTGGATGATACCAAAGAAAGCAATCCCTACCAGGGCTTAGAATCCTACGAGGAAAAGCATAGCCAACTGTTCTTTGGGAGAACTAAGTTAATTGAAGAACTTTGCGATCGCGTCTGCGAACGTCCCCTAACTATTGTCTTAGGTGCGTCCGGTTCTGGTAAGTCAAGTCTAGTCAAAGCAGGTTTGATTCCCCATCTCAAGCGATCGCCAGAAGAAGCACAGCAGTCGCAGGTATTGGTGTCGCTCCAAGACGGTCAAACTCATCGTCACAAACACCAAAAGTGGGAGATTCTGGAGCCGATACGTCCTGTACGTCTTGGTGAGTCACCTACAAAGACTTTGGAAAATGCACTCAAAGGGATAAATCTGGATACCATTCCTACTGAGACAAAACTCCTGCTGGTAATTGACCAATTTGAAGAGTTAGTGACGCAATGCCGCGATCGAGTTGAGCAAGAGCAGTTTCTGCAACGACTATCAGAGCAACTGGAAAAGTATTCAGGCAGATTACATCTTATTCTTACCTTGCGGTCAGACTTTGAACCCCAACTGCGAGAAAGCGTTGAAGCTGAACTCAAAAAGCATAAAAATTTAGCATCGCTACTGAACGCTCAACAGCCCAATCAATCGGAAGGTGTTGAATCGAAACAGCAACCGGAGGAACGTATTTGGAATGCAGCACGATTTATCGTACTATTCATGGAGCGGGAGGAGCTGCAAGAAGTGGTCGAAGCTCCTGCTGCGATCAAAGCTATTCAATTTGACTCGGAGAAACGGAACAACCGTACTCTGGTTCAGCAACTAATCCATGAAGTTGCTGATATGCCAGGAGCATTACCCTTGCTATCGTTGGCGTTGAGTGAACTTTATCGTAAGCTAGCCAACCGATTTATAGATGCGCTGAAAAAGGGTGAGACTTGCGATCGCACAATCACTTGGGTGGACTATGACGAGCTGGGTGGCGTAACTCAGTCAGTTACCAAAACGGCAAATTACGTATACCAAAACTTGTTAGAGAACAATCCGAACGAGAAAGATGCATATGAGCGAACAATCCGCAATGTCATGCTTCGGATGATTTCATTGCAGGGGAGTGAAGTAGCACGACGACAGGTTCCTAGGTCTGAACTAGAGTACCCCAATAAGAAAGAAAACCAGCAAGTCGAAACCGTTATCACATGGTTTCAGGATGCCCGCTTAATTGTTGAAGGTACCGATTCCCAAGACAAACGCTATGTGGAGCCAGCCCATGATGCCTTAGTACGTGGGTGGGATAAGCTAAAGAAATGGAAAGAAGAAGAGCAGGAAGCTTTGTCTTTGCAACGGCGACTGACACCACAAGCCGAAGAGTGGAAAAATAAGAACCAGTCATTAAGTTTGTTAGGAAAGAGTGAACCTTTTCTGGATTGGTGTGACAAGAAAATCGATTCTGTTGAAGACTGGTTGAACCCAAGCAAGGAGGATGACCAAAAAAGTCAGCCAGAGAATAAGAGACAGTTTCTTTGGAATGGTGATCCCTACCTAGATGTACTAAAAAGGAGACTAAAATCTTATGACCACTGGTTTAATCAGGTAGAAACTGAGTTTATCCAGCAAAGCGTTTGGCAAAGACGCAGATATACTTATCTGGGTTGGGAAATTGCGATCGTAGTCATGCTGGGATTAAGTGGGTTGACTTTTTGGGCTTTAGTTGGTCTGCGAGATACGCAAATAGCACAACTCCGTACTTTGAGACAATCTACAGAAGTAAAACGGCAATCAAACCAAGAGTTAGAAGCGTTGCTAGATGTTTTACAAATAGGAAAGTTACTTGACAACTGGCTTTTGCGCTTATTCAAGCCAGATGCAGAGATCGAACAACTGAGAAGAACGCTGCCAAAGGTAATTTATACCGTGCAAGAAGTCAACCGACTGGAAGGACATAGGGGTCCTGTTATGGCAGTAGATTTCCAGTCCACTTCCAACGGCGAGAGGATTGTCACTACTGCTAACGTCACTAAAGATAGTGCGGAAATAGCCGTTTGGCATTTAGATGGAAGACTGGAGAAAAAGTATACTTTTCAGGAAGTCAGCGATATGTGGAATCAGTCAAATGGCAATTTTTACAAAACTATGGAGCAAAAATCTTTGCTTCCCGTGTTTAATTTTAGCCCTGACGGCAAGATGTTAGCGCAGGGAGATAAAGACGGAAATGTTTTTGTCTTCAATAGTAGTGATGGGACTTGGCGCAAGACCTTCAAGGCACATAACAGAACATATAGCAAACCTATAACGACAGTCAGATTCAGCCATGACAGCCAGATGATTGCTGCCGGAGGTTGGGGATTTGAGGTAAAACTCTGGAAACTAGATGGTACTTTGGACAAAACATTGGAAGGACATAACGGTACAATTAATGCATTAGATTTCAGCAGAGATGGTCAGATAATTGCTTCAGCGAGTAATGATGGAACGGTAAAACTCTGGAAAAGAGATGGAACTTTGCTCAAAACTCTTGAAGGACATCAGAGTGAGGTTTGGGATGTCAGTATCAGCCGTGATGGTCAGATAATTGCTTCAGCGAGTAATGACGGAACGGTGAAACTCTGGAAAAGAGATGGAACTTTGCTCAAAACTCTTGAAGGCCACAGGGATGCAGTGCGTGCAGTGCGATTCAGTGCCGATGGTCACATCCTAGCCTCAGCAAGTGATGACGGAACGGTGAAACTTTGGAGGCTAGGCAACACACCGTTGACAATTTTAGATAATTATACCGATATAGTTTACACAGTACGTTTTAATCCTGATGGCAAGACAATTGCCACGACAACCGGACACGGTCATGTAAAACTTTGGCAAAGGGATGGCACGCTCCTGAAAACTGAGCAACGACCGCAGCACTATGGAGCGATTACTACATTAGAGTTCAGTCCCGATGGTAAGTTGATTGTCTCAGGGGCTGGGGATAGAGCAGTCAGACTTTCGAGATCGGACGGTTCTATGGGCAGATTCCTAGAAGGGCATACGGGTGAACCTCAGCTTAAAGAGGTTCTGGCAGTGAGCTTTAGCCCTGACAGCCAAATATTTGCTATTGGGGATGTCGATGGGAAGATCGAACTTTGGAACAGAGACGGCTCATTAAAGCAAACTATCCCAGGTCATAAGGCTACAGTTTACGGACTAAGTTTTAGCCCCGATGGTCAAATAATTGCCTCAGCGAGTGCTGACGGAACGGTAAAACTCTGGAACAAAGACGGCTCATTAAAGCAAACTCTCTCAGGTCATGCTAATCCATTATTGGGAGTAGCTTTCAGTCCCGATAAACAACCCAACGAGCAACTAATCGCGGCGGCGAGTGCAGATGGGACTGTTAAAATTTGGAAGAGAGACGGCACAGAACTAAAACCCCTCAAAGGACATACGAATGTGGTTCGTGCAGTAGCTTTCAGTCCCAATGGTCAGCTAATTGCCACAGCCAGTTATGACAAAACCGTGAAACTTTGGAAAAGAGACGGCACGTTGCTCAAAACTTTCTATGGGCATAACGATCGGGTTAACGCAGTAGCATTTAGCCCCGACGGCAAGAGACTTGCCTCGGCTAGTAATGACAAGACGGTAAATCTGTGGAATTTGGATCTAGATCTAGATATACAAGGGCTACGGAGATACACTTGCAACTGGATGCGGGACTATCTGAAAAATAAGCTTAAGGATCGCCACCTCTGTGACGACATTCCTCCTAGTACCCCACCTCAGCCATTTGTGACAAGTTAAGAAAAAGTGCAAATTGTCAAGGGGGTACAAAAAAAAATGTAAAATAGGCTGAACA
>NZ_JAUBQE010000134.1:0-2343 GCF_036701115.1 Microcoleus sp. Pol1C5
ATGCTCGTTGCTGGGTTTTCAGGGATTGGCAAGACAGCAGTCGTCAGCGAAGTCCACAAGCCCATTGTCCGGCAACGAGGCTATTTCATCAAAGGAAAATTCGACCAGTTCAACCGCAACATTCCCTTCGCTGCCTTTGTTCAAGCTTTTCGCGGCTTAATGGGACAACTGTTGAGCGAGGCAGACGAACACTTGGAGCGATGGAAAGCAAAAATTCTTGCAGCACTCGGAGGAAACGGACAAGTCATCATCCAAGTCATCCCCGAACTCGAACGAATTATCGGTCAACAGCCACCCGTTACCGAACAGGTTGGGAATGCCAGTCAAAATCGCTTCAACTTGTTATTCCCAAAGTTTATTCAGGTATTTACCACCCAAGACCATCCGCTAGTCATCTTTCTCGATGACTTGCAGTGGGCAGATTCGGCGTCACTCAAGTTGATGCACCTGTTAATGAGCGACACTCACGCTGGTTACCTCCTGTTAATTGGCGCTTACCGGGATAACGAGGTTTCTGCCGCTCATCCCCTGATGCTGACGCTGGATGAAGTTCGCAGCAGCGGTGCCCTAGTCAACACCATTACTCTCAAACCCCTGAGTCAAAATGACCTCAACCACCTGGTTGCAGACACCCTGAGTTGTTCGCAACAGATTGCTGCACCTCTGACAGAATTGGTGTATCAAAAAACTCAAGGTAATCCCTTCTTTGCCACCCAATTTCTCAAAGCACTACATGAAGACGGATGGATTGCATTCAACACTGAGATTGGTTACTGGCAGTGCGATATCGCTCAAATTCGCTCGCTGGCGCTGACTGATGATGTGGTTGAGTTTATGGCTTTGCAATTGCAGAAGTTGCCCGCACAGGCTCAAACAGTGCTGAAACTTGCCGCCTGCATTGGCAACGAGTTTGAGTTAGCAACCCTGGCGATCGTTGGCGAAAAATCTCAGGCCCAGACTGCCTCGGATTTGTGGAAAGCATTACAAGAGGGATTGGTTTTACCCACCAGCGAGGTTTATAAGTTTTTTCAGGAAGAGTCTCAATTGAAGGCAGAAAATCCTTCGAGCTCGGAACTTGTGGATTCAGACTCGTGTTCCTACAAATTCTTGCACGATCGCGTCCAGCAAGCTGCTTATTCCCTGATTCCCGACGAGCAAAAACAAATCGCTCACTTAAAAATAGGGCAACTGTTACTAACTCATACCTCCGCTGCCGAACAAGAAGAAAAACTGTTTGAGATCGTCAACCAACTAAATATCGGCAAATCCCTAATCGTCGCTCCATCAGAGCAAATAGAACTCGCACAACTCAATCTAAAAGCCGGACAAAAAGCCAGAGCCGCAACTGCCTATACAGCCGCATTTGAGTATTGCACCACAGGCATCGCCTTGTTAGCTGAAGATAGCTGGCAAACGCAGTACGAAATAACCCTAGCCCTCTACGAAGCTGCCACAGAAGCAGCTTACCTGAGCGGCAACTTCGAGCAGATGAAACAATTGGCGGCAGTGATTGCAGAACGCTCTAGAACTCTGTTGGATACGATTAAGGTCTATGAAATTCAAATTCAAGCTGCTCAAGCCCAACATCAATTTCTAGAGGCAGTACAGATTGCCCTGAAGATTGTGGAGGGTCTAGGAACCAGTCTTCCAGAGCAACCCAGTCAATTAGATATTGTAAAGGCATTTGGGGCGACTAAATCCATCTTGGCTGGAAGAAAACCTCTGGACTTAATGACTCTGCCGCAGATGAGAGATCCTAACAAGTTAGCAGTTGTACGGATTCTTGCCGCTGTTTCTGCTGCTGCTTTTGTTGTTACTCCAGCGCTGTTACCGTTTATTGTCCTCGAACAGGTCAATTTATCTGTTCAATATGGCAATAGTTCATTTTCTGCAATTGGTTATGCTTACTATGGACTGATACTTTGTGGCATGACAGGAGAGATTGACTTTGGCTATCAGTGTGCAAAACTAGCACTGAGGTTGCTCGAACATTTCAATGCCAAAGAACTCAAATCGAGAGTCTATGTCGGAATTTACTGTAGCGTGTGGCATTGGAAAGAGCCGCTCAAGAACTCCTTAGCGTTTCTCCGGGAAGGCTACGAAGTTGGATTGGAAACGGGAGATTTAGAATCGGCTGCCATTTGCGGATTTATTTACATCTCATACTGTTGGTTTATCGGTCGAGAATTAAACGATCTCAGCCAAGAGAGTGCTGCTTTCCGAGAGCAACTCAGACTCCTCAACCAAGAAGGGCTTACCAGTCATTTGACGGTTTTTCAGCAAGCAATTTTGAATCTGGTAGGCAATTCTGCCGAACCTTGGCAACTGACTGGAGATGCCTTC
>NZ_JAUBQE010000135.1:0-2330 GCF_036701115.1 Microcoleus sp. Pol1C5
GTGATCAACCGCGCTAACTTGGGTATGGAAGTAATGCACGAGCGCAATGCTCACAACTTCCCTCTCGACTTGGCTGCAAGTGAAGTCACTCCAGTAGCTTTGGTTGCTCCTTCTATCAATGGCTAAGTTTTAGCTTGAAATTACAAAAAGCGCTCCTAGAAATAGGGGCGCTTTTTGTTTGGGGAAAAATATTTTTGGGAACCGTCATGAACGCATGAACCCGTCGGCGAAAACACCGCAACTACAAAAATAAACAGTTCGCGATCGCACTCCTATCAAAGAAACCGGGTTTTTTACCGAATCTACGGGCTGCAACCCATCTTTTCATAAAAAACCCGGTTTCTGACCGCCCGTGCGTCCTGGGCTAATATTGATAGGTGCGATCGCCCTTTAATCCAAGATAAATAATCCCCATGATATTTGAAACAGAGAGATTAGTTTTGAAACCGATTGTGGAGAGCGACCTCAACACGCTTCATAGAATTTTTATCGATGCCTATGTGAGGAGATATCTGTGCGACGGCGAAATCTGGTCGCTACAAAAGGTTGAAGAAATGCTTGCCGAAAACAAAAAGCTGTTTGCCCAAAAGCAATTCGGTATGTGGTTTATAGAAACTAAGAGCGATCGAGAAACTATTGGATTTGTTGGTTTGTGGTATTTTTTTGAAGAAGAACAGCCCCAGTTAGTTTACGCATTGCTGCCAACAGCAACTAAAAAAGGCTACGCTACTGAAGCTGCAACCAAAATATTGGATTATAGTTTTGATGAACTTGGCTTTAACTATCTTGTCGCAAGTTTCGATCGCGCAAACATTGAGTCGCAAAAAGTCGCAGAAAGACTCGGGATGAAACAAGTAGAAGAAAGAATTATGAATGGAAATCCGATATTATTCTTTAGAATCGATAAGTAGTAATTAGCAATAAGGGCGCAATGCACAAATGGCTTTCGGTGGTGGGGATTGGCGAAGACGGATTATCGGGATTGAGTGCGATCGCCCGTACCCTACTCGATCGATCTCAAGTCGTTGTCGGCGGTGCCCGTCACCTAGCCATGCTACCAACCGACGACCCCCGCGAACAATTGCTTTGGGCTTCGCCCATACAAGCAACCGTCGATCAAATCATCCGCCGCCGGGGACAGCCTGTGTGTGTGCTAGCCAGCGGCGATCCGATGTGTCACGGAATAGGGGTAACACTGTCGCGCCAAATTCCCATTTCGGAAATGACTGTGATTCCGGCGGCATCGGCTTTTAGTCTTGCTTGCGCCCGTTTAGGTTGGCCGCTGGCCCAAGTTGAGACTTTCAGTTTGACAAATCGCCCGATCGCATCGATCGCCCTTGCATTGTCGCCGGGGGCGCGCTTGCTGGTGCTGAGCGCTGACAGACACACGCCGGCCAAAGTTTCCCAATTGTTGACGCAGCGGGGGTTTGGCAGCAGTTTGATGACCGTGTTCGAGCGGATGGGAGGGGGAGCGGAACGGCGGATCGAGGGGGTAGCAGCAGCCTGGAATGCAGCGGATTTGGCGGATTTGAACACGATCGCGATCGCAGTTGCAGCCGATCGAGAAACTCTTATCCTCCCCCGAACTGCGGGTTTGCCGGATGCTGCTTATCGCCACGACGGACAACTTACCAAGCGCGAGGTTCGAGCCGTTACTCTGTCAACGTTAGCACCGATTCCCGGAGAGTTGTTGTGGGATGTGGGGGCGGGCTGCGGGTCGATCGCGATCGAATGGATGCGGAGTCATCCTCGGTGCAGGGCGATCGCGATCGAACGCCATCCGGCTCGATTGCAATACATCGCTGAAAATGCCTCGACTTTCGGCGTTCCCGAACTCCAAATTGTCGCGGGAGAAGCGCCGGAAGCCCTGACAAATTTGCCTCAACCGAATGCTATTTTCATCGGCGGCGGTGTCACCGCAGAAGCTGTGCTGGAAACTTGTTGGAATGCTTTAGGTGAAGGCGGCCGATTAGTTGTTAATGCGGTGACAGTTGAGAGCGAGTTTAAAGTTTTGCAATGGCACGATCGTTATGGCGGGGAACTGATTAGAATTGGGATTCAGCGAGTAGGGGCGATCGGTTCTTTTCAGGGTTGGAAACCGCTGGCACCGGTGACTCAGTGGGCGGTAGTTAAAAGATAAAAAGGTAATAAAAACGAGATTCAACATCAAGAATATTATCCCGTAATTGCGATAAAATTGTATCTCACCGTACCCCGATCCGTCGGAGGCCACAGTCAGAACATTAGCAGTCATATACAGCACTTTGCGTGACTAAAAGGTACAGTAACAGCAGTGAGCAAAATAATTTTCGATTTGCTTACTTGAACAT
>NZ_JAUBQE010000093.1:0-13425 GCF_036701115.1 Microcoleus sp. Pol1C5
GCCGAAACTCAGGATGTTCTCAAACTTGCCGCGTGCATTGGGGCGCAGTTTGATTTAGAGACATTGGCAATAGTCAGGGAAGAATTACCAGAACAAACGGCATCAGCGCTGTGGAAAGCCTTGCAAGAAG
The DNA here is from genome assembly GCF_036701115.1 of Microcoleus sp. Pol1C5. Classification (NCBI taxonomy): domain Bacteria; kingdom Bacillati; phylum Cyanobacteriota; class Cyanophyceae; order Oscillatoriales; family Microcoleaceae; genus Microcoleus; species Microcoleus sp. Pol1C5. The sequence continues at coordinate 131 of NZ_JAUBQE010000093.1, forward strand.
GACTCATTTTAGTGATTTCAGAAGGCTATAACTTCATTCAAGCAGATGCTCAATCCCCGAATCAGTCTGTTGCTAATCCCACTTATAAGTTCCTGCACGATCGCGTTCAGCAAGCGGCTTATTCATTGATTCCTGATGACCAAAAACAAGCTACTCATCTGAAAATAGGACAGTTACTGCTACAAAGTTCTTCCGAGATAGAAACAGAAGAAAAAATCTTTGATATTGTGGGGCATTTAAATCAAGGAATTGAGTTAATCAATCAATTAAGTGAACGATCAGCCTTAGCCAAACTCAACTTAGAAGCGGGACGCAAGGCCAGAAATTCTACCGCCTACGCTGCGGCAAATATCTATCTACAAATGGGAATTGAGCTACTGACACCTCAATGTTGGCAAACTCAATATGAATTGGCGCTAAATCTTTACGTTGCTGCTGCTGAAATTGCCTATTTGAATGGTGATTTTGATGGTATGGAACAGATGGCAGCACTGGTTTTGCAAGAAGCCCAAACAATTTTAGATCGAGTTAAAATTTACGAAATTAAAATTGCCGCTCAGACAGCCCAGAGCAAGGTTTTAGAAACGATCGCAGTAGCAAGAGACGCACTCTTACAATTGGGGATTGAACTTCCTGCCGAACCTGATGAAGCCTTGATTGGCAAAGCGCTACAAGCCCTTGCGGGCAAACTAAGTGGCAGAAAGATTGAGCAATTGGTTGACTTACCTGTGATGACAAATCCACAGACTCAGGCAGCTATGCAACTGTCTGGTATGTTGTTTCCACCCATTTTCCAGGGAATGCCCGGTTTGCTGCCCCTGCTGAGCTCCACGATGGTAAGTTTATCGCTCTCCTTTGGGAATGCGCCTGCATCGACGGTGGGTTATGCGATGCACGGGATGGTGTTCTGTGCCTTTTTACAAGAGGTGGAAACTGGCTATGGCTTTGGGCAATTGGCACTTTCATTGCTCGATCAGTTGAATGTACCCGAATTCAAGTCCACAGTTCTACTTTTGTTTGGTGGCTGGATTCAGCATCGCCAAGAATCTCTTTTGGCAACGATACCGACGCTGAAAGAGGGCTATAGGTTAGGGATGGAAACAGGCGACTTTGTAAACGCTGGCTACAACATATATATTTGCTTTTATACTCATTTATTCGCTGGTGTAGAACTAGACACTTGGGAACCAGAAATAGCAAGTTATAGGGCTGTCATGGCGCAGTTGAAACAATATTCTGCTCGGGTTTATTTGGATATGATTCAGCAGACGGTGCAAAACTTGAGGGAAACCCGTATGCAGCCGGATTTGTTAATAGGCGAGGCCTACGATGAAACGGTGATGATTCCCAAGCACTATCAGGATAATGAATTCACGGCGATCGCTTGTGCCTGCATCTACAAACTCCTGCTTGCTTACTGCTATGGCAATTACACTGGTGCCTTAGACCACATTACCCAAGTCAAAAAGTATTTGATGGGAGTATCTGGATCGGCTTTTGTTCCAATTTTTCATTTTTATGCCGCCCTGACGCACCTGGCACTTTTTCCCACACAGCCAGCCATTGAGCAAACTGAAATTATTGCCTTAGTGGAAACCCATCAAACCACGCTGCAACAGTGGGCGCAAAATGCTCCGATGAATTATCTGCATAAATGGTATTTAGTTGAAGCAGAACGGCAACGGGTGTTGGGCAATAAAGCCGAGGCGATTGAAATGTACGATCGCGCAATTGCTGGAGCCAAAGAAAACAAATATGTTAATGACGAAGCCTTGGCAAATGAACTAGCAGCCAAATTCTACGGGGAATGGGGCAAAACAAAAGTTGCTCAAGCCTACATTTTTGAGGCGTATTATTGTTATGTTGAATGGGGAGCCACTGCTAAGGTAACGGATTTAGAAACGCGATATCCTCAATTATTCGCGGTAACTCAACCGGGAAGGAAAAACACTCAAACTACCGTAGCAATGACAACGACTGGTTCGGGGAATCACCTAGATATCACCGCAGTTATGAAGGCTTCTCAGGCGATTTCTGGAGAAATTATGCTAGATAAGCTACTGTCTAGCTTGATGAAAATTTTGATGGAAAATGCAGGGGCGCAACGAGGATATCTGATTTTGTTAAGCCAGGGACAACTGTTCATTGAAGCTGAAGGAACAATCGATGACGAACTCGTCACCGTGTTGCAGTCAATCCCCGTTGAAACCTGTCAAGACCTTTCCTCGGCAATTGTCAATTATGTGAGTCGCACTCAAGAAAGCGTGGTACTAGATGATGCTGCGCGATCGGGACAATTTACCAACGACCGCCACATCCGAAAGCATCAGCCCAAATCAATTTTATGTGTGCCGCTGATTAACCAATCTCAAATAATTAGTATTGTTTACTTAGAAAATAATCTGACAGCGGGAGCTTTTACCCCTGAAAGAGTGGAACTATTAAAAGTGTTATCTGGACAGGCGGCGATCTCGATTCAAAATTCTAAGCTTTATACAGAAGTACGCGAAAATGAAAGCAGGCTGGCTCAACTCAACAAAGCTTACGAGCGATTTGTTCCCCATCAATTCCTCCAGTTTTTAGAGAAATCAAGCATCATTGATGTGGAATTGGGCGACCAAGTGCAGTTAGAAATGTCGGTGTTGTTTTCCGACATTCGCGACTTCACCACGCTTTCGGAAACTATGACGCCGGAGAATAATTTCAAATTTATTAATTCTTATCTCAGTCGCATGGAACCCGTCATTAATGAAAATAAGGGGTTTATTGATAAATATATTGGCGATGCGATTATGGCGCTGTTTAGTGGGGAAGCGGATAATGCGGTGAAAGCGGGAATTGCGATGCTGCACCGTCTCGTTGAATATAACGAATACTGCGCCAACGCTGGCTGTGCCCAGATTCAGATTGGGATTGGGATTAATACGGGTTCTTTGATGCTGGGAACTGTGGGAGGACCAAATCGTATGGACGGGACAGTAATTAGTGATGCCGTTAATTTAGCTTCTCGCGTGGAAAGTTTGACAAAAAATTATGGGGTTTCCCTGTTAATTACTCAGCCAACTTATACGCGCCTCAAAAATCCATCTCAGTACACAATCCGCACTCTAGACACGGTAAAAGTCAAGGGAAAATCCGAAGCTGTGACGATTTATGAGGTGTTTGATGCAGATCCGCCAGAAATTAAACAGGCCAAGTTAGCTACGCTGGAATTGTTTGCAGAAGCTAGGGCACTTTACTCGGAAGGGAAGTTATTTGAAGCGGCGCGACTGTTTTCCGAGTGTTGGCGTCAGAATCCGGGCGATCGCGTTGCTAAAATTTACTGGGAACGCTGTGAGTCTGCATTGCTGACTCGCACAAAAATCAAAGACAGGCTACACAATTTACATTAAGCGGTTGCTATACCTGAAAATCACCGCAAAAGTACGATCGACTGTTGAGGCATCCTATGCACTAGGCGATCGAAATCGGGTAGGTGTGTTGTTGCGCTTTAGCGCTAAAGCGCAACAACATACGAAGTCTAAAAAGTTACTGCCTGAACTATACTGCTGGCAGTGACTCCTTTCAAGACAGCTAAATATTCCCCTGTTACCTGATACTGAATTATAGTATCGCTAACAAAAGCGCCTGTTCCTTGAAAAATATTTAACTGGCTAAAAGCCAAGGGGCTAATTAAATCAATTTTGTCTTGATTGAGGGTAAAATCAGCAATCACATCAGCAGCGCCTAAGTCTGTTCCACCAGTGCCGATCGCGATCGCAAACACATCAAAACCCAATCCGCCTGTGAGAGTGTCGGTACCCATTTCTCCAAATAAGTAGTCATTGCCCCCGTCGCCAAACACGATATCGTCGCCATCGCCGCTGTAAATGCGATCGCTTTCCTTACCTGAGTAAATCAAGTCAATACCGCCGTCACCCCGAATAAATTCAATGCCTTGGCCGCCAAAAATAATGTCATTGCCATCGCCGCCGCTAATACCGTCATCACCTTTTTGTCCGTAAAGCAAGTCATCCCCTGCTTTGCCATCAAGATAGTCATTGCCGCGGCGTGCGTGGATCATGTCGTTTAATGCCGCTCCTGTGATGCGATCGTCCTTGTCTGTCAAACCGATTACTGACTTGTTCAACAAGGTTTTGACATCGCCTAAGTTGTCATTATCGCTGATATTGACCGTGAGAGGGGCGACGAGATTATTATACAATGTGTCATTGCTGGTAGTGGCGTGGCTAATTGGGCTGACACGATCGCCCTCAACAACCGCATCGTCAACCGCAGTCACCGTTACCGTTTGAGCCACATTCCAATTGACGGGAGTAAAAGTAAGGACAGGTAGGCTGACACTAACTTGAGTTTCAGGGGTAATGGCGACGGCGACATTAGCAGTTGGCTGAGTATTTAGTCGCACTTTGTATATATCGCTGCCCAAGCTTTCGAGTACCTCGGTACGGCCAAGTGGTTCAAGGAAAATGACTGCGGGAGTACCTGGTGTTGGGGTGGGAATCGGAGTTGTTGTCGGAGTTGGAGTTGTTGTCGGAGTTGGGGTTGGAGTCGGAGTCGGAGTTGTTGTCGGAGTTGGAGTTGTTGTCGGAGTTGGAGTTGTTGTCGGAGTCGGAGTTGTTGTCGGAGTCGGAGTTGTTGTCGGAGTCGGAGTTGTTGTCGGAGTCGGAGTTGTTGTCGGAGTTGGAGTTGGCGTTGGGGTCGGTGTTAGCGCAGTGTCGTTATCAGTAATAGCGAAGCTAACAGTCGAAATTGTGATGCCGTTATAATTAACATCGCTACTGGTAGAAGTAGGCGCGATCGCACCTGTATGATTTCCTTCAACTAAATTATCGTCAACAGCAACAACCGCAACAGTTTGAGTTACATTCCAATTAGTGCTGTCAAAATTTATCGACGAAATCGGATTAATTTGACTGCCTGTATCAAAGCTAATCGTAACAGGCGCAGTCGGCTGAGTATTTAACTTAACACTGTAACTTGCAGTTGCACCGCCTTCAGTCGCAGTCGTGCTGGTAGTGTTAACGGTGAAACCTGCGGTGTCATCATTAGTGACAGTTGTTGCGGCGGCATCAGCGGTAATAGTAGGAGTTGAACCTGGTGCGACAGGATTAGACAAGGTGAGGGTAACAGTTTCGTCAGGTTCGATCGCACTGTCGCCTAATACATCAAGAGTAATCGTTTTCGATGTCTCGCCCGCGGCAAAAGCGATCGTGCCAGTTGCACCCGTTGCCCCAGAAGTGCCGCCGATATTATTGTAATCGCTGACGTTGGTAGCAGTTCCCGCGATCGCATAATTGACGCTACTCGCTACACCAGTACCGCCGCTACGAGTCACCGTAAAAGTTAGAGGAGTTGTGCTGGTATTGCCTTCGGGAATGCTGGCAATATCGGCGGCGACGGCATAAGAAACAGTACCGTTAGCAGCAATAGTTAGTGTGGTTTGTTGTGTTGTACCTGCAACCCCACCAGTAATTGTGCCAAAGCTGAGAATTGCGGTTTCGGCATTTTCAGCTATGTTGTCAGGTTTGATAGTAACTGCAACATTTTGGGTGAGTGCGGCACCTGTTGTACCTGCGGGGAATGTAATCGAGGTAGGTGAAAAAGTGTAGTCAGAATTTTCGGTGGCTGTGCTGCTGGGGTCGAGCGCAATTGGTACAGTTACATCGCGGAAAGGAGTGCCGCCGCTGAGAGTGACGGGAATATTAACTACTGTATCCGTAGTTCCTTCTGTACCGCTGTATGTTGCTGCACCGAAATTAACTGTATTGGGTGTATTCAGCAGCACCGAAACGTTGTTAGGATTGAAGTCCGTGGTAGCCAAGTCAGGCAAACCGTCCCCATTCAAATCCTTCGCAATAACAGAAGTAGGCTGCAATCCCGCATCTAAATCAGCAGTCTTGGTAAATGTGCCGTCGCCATTCCCCAACAGAGTTGAAACCTTGTTATTGTTCACGACAGCCAAGTCTTGCTTGGAGTCACCGTTGAGATCCGCAACAGTGACGAAAACGGCGCTCGAATTTACTGGAATTTCCGTAGTAGTAAAGCCCCCACTACCATTCCCGAGCAAAATTGAGATGCTTTGAGAATTAATATTCGCCACAGCCAAGTCGGGGAAGGAGTCGCTGTTAAATTTCCCCACAGCCATAGAATAGGGTCGCGACCCCACTGTAATGTTGGTGGCAGCGCCAAAACTCCCAGTACCATTCCCCAGCAGAAGTGAGACGCTGTTAGAATCAGTATTGTAGCTCGTCACAGCCAAGTCTTTTGTACCGTTGCCGTCAAAATCATCGACGGCAATAGATTGAGGTAATTGTCCTACCAAAAAGTTTTGAGGAGGTGCAAAAGTGCCATTAAGATTCTGCAATAGAATTGAGACTACCCCATTAGGAGCGGTGACACCAGTGGCGCGATCAGTCGCTACAGCTAAATCTTGCCTACCGTCACCATTAAAATCGCTGGCAGCAATGTAATTAGCGGTACTCATTGGGTCTAAAGGTACATTGACGGGAGAACCCAAGCCACTGCTACTCCCAAAAAACATTGAGATAGAAGTGCCATTATCTACCACTAAGTCGTCATAGATATCTGTATTAAATTTAGCAACAGCGAGGGCATTTCTCCCTTGTGGCAACAGAGTAGCGGTGCCAAAGCTACCCGTGCCATTTCCTAACAGAATTGATGTCCCAGAACCATTAAGGCTGGTGGAAGCGGCACTGTTAGTCACAGCTAAGTCTTTTATTCCATCGCCGTTAAAATCACCGGCATCCACAAAGACAGGATCTGAACCTACGGGAAAATTAGTTGCCGCACCAAAAGTACTCAAAACATACTCGTAACCCGCTAATACTTCGGGTTCAAATACCAGCGGCGTTTCTATTTTCCCGGTTCTGACTTCCAGTTCCCAGTCGCCGCCCTTTGCTACACTTCCCGTGAGGTTTTGGGAAGCCGCAACCGACGCGCCGGTTAACTCACTCAGGCGTTGGAGGAATTGGTTAGGTTTTGTGGGCTTTGTAGCACTTTCAACTGGGCGGTTAAAACCGCTACTACACAAACTAAACCCGCCTGCGCGGGTTGAAATCCCATAGTTGGCGTAGGCGGACTTCGTTTGTATAGCCGCAAATTCTATTCGCCAGGGCTGATTAACAGCCGCTACGTTACACCCATACAGGAGAATATCGGCACCAGGAATTAGTGCTTTGCGCCACTGTTTGAGTTGAGGGCCGAAGGTTTCTATATTGCTGCTGTTGAGTGTATTTACACCGAGATGTACTGCACCTGGACTACCGTGAGAGATGATGTGGATTGCTTTTATATTTTGTTCAATTGCTAGCCTTTCGGTAATTTGCTCAATGCCATCCCGCGTTTCATCTAGGATAATTACCTCAGCATTTGGGGAAATGCCGCTAATTAAACTCTGGTAATCTTCAACATTTGAGGCAATAAAAACTAGATTTGAAATATTTTTTTGCTGTTTCATTATGCAACCTCTTTAATTGTTAAACTTTATAGATTTCACTAAAATATAACTTACAGCAAATTCCACCTTTATGAAGTAGCCCCGCCTATCGTTCTATCCCCGTAGGGACACGGCATTGCCCATTAGTGTCAACTTAAGCTCAAACCCAGTCAGAGACTGCTGTTTGACTATTAAATCTAGATCCCCCCTAGCCCCCCTTAAGAAGGGGGGATAAGAGTCTTATCAAAGTCCCCCAACAATCAGGGGGATTTAGGGGGATCGAGATATGTACAACTTCACATTAAATTGGTATTACGATTGCTTTGTTCCTCGCAATGACATTACCAAGGACTCCCAATCATCGTGAAGGCAGACCAATAATAAGGATGAGAGAGATTTTGATTAGTCAGTTGAGCTAATTCTGGCGGTAATTCTAACTCCTTATTTAAGTTTGACAAAATTAAACGACCATTTTCAATGCGAACTTGACCTTTAATCATAGCAATTTGAGCCTGCCGCAAAGCTTCAGCTTTAATCGGCGCAACTTTCAAAAAATGGTAAAATTCAGCCATTAACCCTAAAGTACCTTCATCGCTGACGTACCAAAGACTCGCTAAAACTGACTTCACCCCCGCTTGTACAGCTAGCCCCGCAAAGCCTAATTCAGCGTCATTATCACCCACAGCAGTTTTACAAGCGCTCAACACCAATAGCTCAACTTTAGGTGGCTGATTCCACCCTAGTTCGCGCACGCGATCGAGTGTTAACCTTCTATCTGATAACTGAATATAAGAATTGCTCGGTGCTCCTGACTTAAATTCTCCGTGAGTGGCTAGGTGAATAATCCGAAAGGCTTGGGCCGTGCGTTGCGACCTAAGATTGTTGAGAGTAAAGGTTTGGTTGAGGAAAGATTCGCCTTTCCATTCGGAGGCAATAGCATTAAGTTCTGCAGGCACTGCTGGCAAGGGTTGGTTATCGATAAATTGTGAGGCTCCCATTGCTAAAACTTCAGCATTTTTAACACTTTCATAGCTAGTATCGGTTAAGTTGACGCTGGGAATGAGTCCGATGCTGTACTTTTCTACTAGAAATTGAGAACCGTCATGGAGGGCGGCTAAGGGGAGCGATCGCAACCCCGCATCCATACTAAAAACTAGCGTATCGATTCCCTGAGCTTTCAAATCAGCTTCCAAGGGGGCAATCATCCACTGGTAAAGTTGTTGGGATGCTGGCAAATAGCTCGGAGTATTGAGGTTTCTGGAATTAACGAGTTCCGAGCTGAAGTTGGCGGCGACTTGCATCAAAGTTTCGCGCTTAGCTGCGGGGATGCTTTTATAAATTGGGATGCCTGTAGGGGGAACTACGATCAGGTCTAATTGTTCAGGGCGGGCTAAGGCGTAGATAATGGCTGGTTTTTTACCAGTTTGGCTGGCGATCGCTCTAGTTCTTTGTTGTATGGCGGTAAAAGATTGCAAATCCCGCCTGATTTCCTGGTTAATGTATGACCCCACTTGTTCACTGTAGAAGATATCGATAAAGAAACTGGCTTGTGGGATATCACCTCTATCGATCAGTCGTGTGATATCGCTAAGGCTAACTCTACTTAGAGGCGAGGCCGTTTGGACAATTTCGCTTACCCAATCGGATCTGTAGTTAAAAAGAGATTCAATTCTATTAATGCTATTCAGGTTGCCAGATTGTGCGATCGCATTGGTAATTGAAATATCCGGTAAGGGGAAAGCGGCACCAAGAGACGGAGATAAAGTTGGTGTCGGAGTAGGTAATGGCATTGGCGCTAACATTTCAGGCGCAATGGAGGGTACAAGCAATATCGGAGACGGTATTGCTTGTGGAATTGGCGCGGGTGATGGCGTTGGTTCTGGTATTAAAGATGGCGCAGGTGATGGCGTTGGTTCTGGTATTAAAGATGGCGCAGGTGATGGTTCCGGTGTTGGTTGTGGGGTTGGAGATGGTGTCTGTTCCGGTGTTGGTTGTGGGGTTGGAGATGGTGTCGGTTCCGGCGTAGGCGATGGTGTCGGTTCCGGTGTTGGTTGTGGGGTTGGAGATGGTGTCGGTTCCGGCGTAGGTGATGGCGTTGGTTCCGGTGTCGGTTCCGGTGTTGGTTGTGGGGTTGGAGATGGTGTCGGTTCCGGCGTTGGCGATGGTGTTGGTTCCGGTGTTGGTTCCGGTGTCGGTTCCGGCGTTAACGATGGCGCAGAAGTAACGATCGCAATATTGCCCTGAGTGTAACTGCTGGGTGGCACTGGCACCGCAAACTGTGGCGAAATTGTCTCGGAACCTGATGTAATGGCTCCCGCCGTCCCATTCGTTGTCGCATCGCCGACAATAAAAGGTGTAGTAGTGCCCCCTGCGTGTCCGATCGCGATCGCGCCGCCACCCGTGCCATTATTAGCGCTGGAAATGCTCACATTTACACCGTTACTCTCTGTAAAAGTGCCGCTGACTGTGAGAAGATTGCCAGCCGTGAGGTCAATACTGCCGCCAGTAGACTGAAGAGTGCCTGTAACGGCGATGTCGCTAGCAGCATTGAGAGTAATATTACCGCCAGAAGTCGCGATCGCATCCAGCGCAATGTCCCCTGCTGATTCCAAAATCACAGGCCCGCCTGCTGTCGAAATCGCTCCCACTCCGATGCTATTGCCCGAAGCAACACCGGGCGAAGCAAAAAATGTCTCCCCTGCTGTCGTATTCGGCGGCACATTGGCAGCATTCGCCAGAGTCGAAACGCCCGATCGCAGAATTAAAGCTGCACTACCTGAAAGCACCGCCGCATCTGGATCTGCGGAATCTGACAAAGTAGTATCTGGCCCAGTGATAGTAATATCTCCCGCCGCGATCGCGCCTTTTGCTTCTACCTTAAGTGAGGCTCCAGTATAATCCCCAAATCTCACATCTCCCTCGGAGCTAATAATCGGGTCGTACAAGCTCACAAAACTGCCGCGATCGCCAGACAATGTGAGAATAGCAAAATTACCACGCGCAGCGAAGTGAGCATCACCGGAAACAGTGCCATTGCTCAATAATGTGATATCCCCGGAGGATTGGAATGCAGGGTTAGGGTAATTTAGCGCCAAAATATCAATATTTTGATTACCTTGTATAGTCAGATTGCCGCCCGCGATCGCCCTGAAAGGATAACTTCCATCCCTCACCCGCACCGTATCTGCTGCCAACAGATACAAATTGTTCTCAGTAAGTAGCTGGCTTTCTACTAAAGTGAGATTACGTGCTGCCGAGAGTGTAGCATTCTGACTATTAACAGTAGAATTAGTGATCGCCACATCTCCGCTTTCCACCCTCAAACCCGCCGTCAAAACCACTTCTCCTGCACCGTTAACCGAGATCCCAGTAGCAGAGTTCACACCTGCGCCCGCAAGCAATTGCGGAAGAGACAAAGGCAGGGATAATTGCCCACTATGTGCCAACAATCCCCCCTCAACAACCCCAATTTCTAAACTTAATAAATGCCCTTCTTGACTAAGACGAACAGCATTTTTACCGGGTACAGCAGCGACAATAATATTACCTTGAGGAACCGTGAGGGAACCAATGTTGACAACTGTGCCGCCAATTAACGTTATACCTTGTCCCGGTAAAACAGCTAAATTACCTGCATTAATAATACTTCCCGGTTGGCTGAGATTAAAGTAAAAAGTGTTCGGAGTTCCTATCAGCGTACTGTAATCGTTCGCTCCAGCCACATTGAACAAACCGGAATCAAAACCGATGTTAGTAGCCGTAGTAGCTGTAAAAGCAGCAGGAAGATTCAAGCTAGCATTAGGGCCAAAGATCATGCCCGAAGGATTTATTAAAAACAGGTTGGAATTTCCACCACTTACTTGAATTAAACCATTAATAATAGAAGGATGGCCGCCTAGTACCCGACCCAGAATGTTGCGAATAGCGGGATTAGAGATAAAAGTAGCAATCTGCCCTTCGCTAAGCCCAAACTGTTGAAAACTGTGGAAAAGATTCGCTCCATCTCTCGAAGTTTGGCCGCCTGTAATATTGAAGCGATCGCGGTTGTCAGGCGTGACAGTAGTGCCCGCATCATTGGGTGCGGGAACAATGGGTTGTCCTTGTACCACGGCTGTACTCAAAATAGTCGCTGCGATCGCTAGCATTGCAGCACCATGTATAGAAAAGAAGGCTAGTTTCATTAGCTTTGAGCTGGCAGAGCACGTATCGGACAATTATAACTTTAAGGTATTGGCTGCTAAGTGCGGTCAACTGCGGCGTACACTTAGCGATTAAGAACCTCGTCACCATCAGGGCGATTGCTTTACCTGAAACCTAAATTCTGCACCCTCAACTGTCACAATCGGTTTTTACTTATTTTTATCCAGCAATAAAGCTATAATTTATAGCTTTAAACCGTACATTGACTGATAAAAAACTTTTTAAATGCCTAATTTATTACTTAAAAAATAGAGTTTTATGGGTAATTATGCTGTGTGATACCCCAGGCTGCGTAATGTGGACTGCAAATCACAGCAAAAGTGCGATCGACTGTTGGTGCACCATACAAACTAGGCGATTGAAATCGGGGCTACCAACAAGTATTTGCAGGCTGCTAGCCAAAAAACTAAACATTTGTTACAAAAACAAAATTTTTTACTTTCTAACGCGCTATGCTCTAGACAAAGCTGGTGCGTTTTGACTTCGCGTTAAATTTTACCCTAAAAATCAATATGCTCTCTATTCCCGGCGTAGCCGTCGTGACACTTCTCTATGAAAGTGCCAACTCCCTCGTTTACCGGGCTATTCGGGAAGCGGATAAAGGGCCAGTTATCCTTAAACTTCTCAAAGAAAGTTACCCCACACCTCAAGAATTGGTGCGCTACCGCACCGAATACCGCATCACCCAAGAGCTAAAAGAGCCAGGCGTGGTGCAGGTTTATGACTTGCAAAAATACCAAAACAGCCTCGTGATGTTTGTGGAGGACTTTGGCGGCGAATCCTTGAAAGTTTGGATGCAGCAGCGAAAGTTTACTCTGGAGGAATTTCTGCTCCTCGCTATTGCCACCACAGAAGCATTAGGGCAAATTCACCGCGCCAACATCATCCACAAAGATATTAACCCTTCTAATATTGTTTACAACCCGGAAACGGAACAATTAAAAATTATTGATTTTGGCATTTCCACTCAGCTAAGCCGAGAAACACCGATACTGAAAAACCCCGGAGTTCTTGAAGGAACTCTCGCTTACATCTCGCCAGAACAAACTGGTAGGATGAATCGCACCCTCGATTACCGGACAGACTTTTACTCGCTCGGCGTCACCTTTTACGAATTGCTGACAGGAAAACTGCCTTTTGAGACAGAAGATTCTTTAGAGCTAGTTCACTGCCATATTGCTAGACAACCAGTTCCACCGCACGAAATAGAGCCACAAATTCCCGTAATTGTCTCTCAAATTGTCAGTAAATTGATGGCGAAGAATGCCGAAAACCGCTATCAAACAGCCTGGGCCATCAAGCAGGATTTAGAAATGTGTCTAGTTCAATTACAAGAAACCGATAGCATAGAAGAATTTGCCTTGGCAACGCGGGATATTACAGACCGTTTCCTGATTCCCGAAAAACTCTACGGCAGGAAAACAGAAGTTTCTAGTCTATTAGCTACATTTGAACGAGTCAGAACAGGTAGCGCCGAAATGATGCTGGTAGCTGGCTTTTCGGGAATTGGGAAAACCGCAGTAGTGAACGAAGTCCACAAGCCGATCGCCCGACAGCGTGGCTATTTTATCAAAGGCAAATACGACCAATTCCAGCGCAATATCCCCTTCAGTGCATTTGTGCAAGCATTTCGGGA